>DUHF01000086.1:1397-6245 GCA_013331015.1 Methanoregula sp. | reverse complement strand
GGCCGGTTCGACCGCGAGATCGAGATCGGCATCCCCGACAAGAAAGGCCGGCTTGAGATCTTCCAGGTCCATTCCCGCGGCGTTCCGCTGGCAGACGATGTGAAGATCGATGAGTTTGCCAACTCGACCCACGGGTTTGTTGGCGCCGATATCGCGCTGCTTGTCAAGGAAGCGGCAATGCACGCCCTCCGCAAGGTCATCCCGCAGATCAAGATAGACGAGGATATCCCAAACGAAGTCCTCGACCAGCTCCGGGTGACCAATGAGGACTTTGCCGAAGCCCGCAAGCATGTCGAACCCTCCGCGATGCGAGAGGTTCTTGTCGAAGTCCCGGACATCACCTGGAAACAGGTGGGCGGTCTTGAGGACGTCAAGCAGGAGCTCAAAGAAGCAGTCGAATGGCCCCTCAAATACCCGGATGTCTTTGAACGGCTCCAGACCAAGCCTCCCAAGGGCATTTTGTTGTTCGGCCCGCCGGGGACCGGCAAGACCCTGCTTGCAAAGGCCGTGGCAAACGAGAGCGAGTGTAACTTTATTGCCGTCAAGGGTCCCGAGCTGCTCTCAAAGTGGGTCGGGGAATCGGAGAAGGGTGTGCGGGAGATCTTCCGGAAAGCGCGGCAGGCCTCCCCGTCCATCATCTTCTTCGATGAGATCGATGCCCTCGTCCCCAAGCGGGGATCCTTCCAGGGCTCATCGCATGTCACCGAGAGCGTTGTCTCCCAGATCCTGACCGAACTGGACGGGATGGAGGAACTCAAGAACGTCACGGTCCTTGCAGCAACCAACCGGCCGGATATGCTGGACGATGCCCTGCTGCGGCCGGGCCGGCTCGAACGCCACATCTTCGTGCCTGCACCCGATGAGGAGAGCCGCAGGAAGATCTTCGAGGTCTACCTTGGCGGGGAGACCGGCGCGATCCTTGCAAAGGATGTTGATATCGATGCACTGGTGAAAGGAACCGAAGGGTACGTTGGCGCCGATATCGAGGCAGTTGTAAGGGAAGCCAAGATGGCGGCCATGCGGGACTTCATCATCACCATGGCCGGCAGTAATGAGCAGGAGCGCAAGGATGCGATCAAGAACGTGATGCTGACCCGGGTACACTTCGATGCCGCGATCCTCAAGGTCAGGGGTTCCCTTGACCGGGACGCGGTCGAGCAGTCCGAACGGCAGGCATGGCAGATGCTCTACAACACCGAGCAGCGCGAGATCCTTGATGCTGCTTCCGCCACAATCCACCATGCGGGGATGCTTCACAAGAATACCGATGAAGCCGCGCTCGCAGAACTGCGTAAGGCAACCTACCAGCGCAAAAAGGACTTTGCGGCAATCAAAAAGATGACCGAAGAACTTGAGAAGAAGACAAAAAAGTAAGATGGAGGAATGTATCATGAACGGATATCCACGGGACATGTTTGAGGAGATGGACGAGATCTTCGACCATCTCTTCAGTCGGATGAACCAGGATTTGCAAAACAGCGGATCACAGGTTTCCGGGTTCCGGATTATTATTGAGAGCGGGAATCCACCCCCTCACGTGCAGGACACACCGAGTGTTCCGTTACGGATTGCAGCCAGCCCGGTTGCAGAAGTCCACCGGCTGGATGACGAAGTGAAGGTCATCGCCGAACTGCCCGGGGCAGCCAGGGATAACATACGGCTGGATGTGCAGGGTTTGGTGCTCAGCATCGATGCCGATGGGGTCAATACCCCATACCACACAACGGCCAAACTTCCCCCGGTCGATACCGGTTCGATGCAGTCAACGTTCCGTAATGGTGTTCTTGAAGTCACGTTCCGGGCGCTGGATACGGGACCGGCATCCGTATAATTTTTTGGTGAGGATTCGGAAGCGCCAACCGCTTTGGTGTGACAACCGTTGCGGATGTGCCGGAATCTCCATTGATTACGACCGCCCTCTGCAGGGCATCATCGCATTGTGATGATTCCCACCCCCTGATGGGAGTCGCGCTTGGGAAAAGACGGTTTTTCGTGATTTCGTGAAAACGAATTTCGTTATTTTCCCCTGCCAACTATCTTCAACAAGGTAACTTTTGGCTCTGTAGAAACGCACATGAACGGTCGTTCACACCCGAGCGATGAAAATTTGAATTGCCGAAATCATTTCTGATCTAAACGTTAAGTACACTCAGCTAATTTTCATGGGAAACCGTTAGGAGTGATGATGGGGGCAAACTGCCCCCACACTCCCGTGGCCCCATCAAAATCTAATATTACCCATAGCAGGTTTTCCCATGAAAAACAGATTCCCGGAAGAATAAATTATGGGGGCTGATGCCCCCATGCCCCCAATTACGATTCCTGCCGCCGCCCCCGCGGGGGCGCTCCCGCGGCGGCCTCAATTCGGGTTCATATCATATCAGGTAATCCGCCCCACCTGCCGTACCGGATCCCTGATATGGGGACCCCTTTTCAAAAAAAAGGTAACGTTTTTCATAGTTCGGGTGTGAACGCCCATTCATGCATGTTTCTCGAGCATAATTGTTAGCTCCATTGGCATTTCGTGTGGGGCTACGGCAGGAATCGCATTCGGCGAGTGTCACCCTCATCAGGACACGATCAGAGTTGACCCTTGCCCCCACTCACCAGCCCGTCAAACCAGTGCGCAGACAATAATCCTGATAAGTCATTGAATCCAAAGACTACACACCAAACCCAGGGTATTCTCCAGCAGGATATCTCCGTGGTTGCTGCCCGGGACCGCAGCGGAAGGCGATTACCATGCAACTCAAAGAATTCCTCAAACAAGCGGGAACTGACAAGAACTTAATGGAACTTATCCTCTTTTTGAGCACGCAGGTTCATCTTGTCCGGAAAGGGTTCTTAACCACGGTAAAGAAGATCCCGGTCGAGGCACAGACCGTCAACACGTTTGGCGAGGAGCAGATGGCCCTAGACATCTACGCCGACGCAGTCTTCATATCCGGCCTGAAAAATTCCCGTCTTGTACGATACATCGCCACTGAAGAGCAGCGCACGATAATCGAGGTCGAGAATCCCCGGAATGATTTTGGTGTGGTCATCGACCCGCTCGACGGATCCTCCCTCATCGATGTGAACCTCTGCGTGGGTTCCATCATCGGCATCTACCCGGGGACCGTGCTTGAGAAAGGGTCGTCAATGATAGCAGCCCTCTATTTCCTGTACGGCCCGCTCACCACCCTGACCCTGACCACCGGCAGGGGAGTCCACGAGTTTGCCATGAACGAGGACGGGGAATTCATGCTCAAGCACCGGGACATGAAGATCCCGGAGGGCAAGATTTACGCTCCCGGTGCGCTGCGGAGGGACTACCTGCCGGCCCACACGAAATGGATCGAGCATCTCGAGGCGGACGGATACAAGCTCCGGTTCAGCGGCTGTTTTGTTGCCGACGTCCACCAGATCCTCCACAAGGGAGGTGTCTTTTCCTATCCCGCGTTCAGGGGAAAAGAGAACGGAAAACTGCGCCTGCTCTACGAGGCAAACCCGATGGGGAAGATCATTCACGAGGCCGGCGGGGCGATCAGCAATGGCACCATGGATATCCTGCAGATCACCCCGGCTGCCATCGAGGATCGGACGCCACTTTACGTGGGTTCCAAAAGAGAGATCGGCCTGATTGAAAAGTTTATGACTGAATGATGAGTATTACGAAGTGAAGGACTATGAGCACACCAGGTTTTAGCCCCGTTGCCGGGTCTGCAATATTTCAGGGAATTTCCGGCCAGAAGAAGATCATCATGGCTGCGAACATAAGGGTTGCCCACGTGGCAAAAGGGATTTTCCGGGCTGCAAAGGATACCGACTCGGCCGTATTTATGGAACTGGCACGGTCCGAGAGCGATCTCAAAGGCGGCTATACCGGGATGACCCCGGCAGTTTTTTCTGAGAAGATGACCGCTGCAGCCAGAGAAACCGGCTGCACCATCTGGGCTCTCCATGCAGATCACATCTCGGTCAAGAAAGGTGATGCGGCCGAAGTAGAGGGAACAAAAGAGTTGATCGATGCCCAGATCAGGGCCGGCTATACCTCGTTTGCTATCGATGCATCGCACCTCTTCAATTTTGAAGGGAAGAACGTACGCGAGGAACTTGCCGACAATATCCGAATCACTACCGAACTTGCCCATTTCATCAGGAAGCAGATGAACGGTAAAGCGTTCGGTCTCGAAGTCGAAGTTGGCGAGATTGGGCGCAAAGATACCGGCGGGCTGATTCTCACAAAACCCGACGAAGCCGTGGAGTTCATCAAAGCCTTAAACGAGAACAATGTCTTCCCCCAGGTCATCGCCATCGCCAATGGAAGCAGCCACGGTCACGCCTATGACGCAAACGGGAATGTTGTCGAGCAGCTCTCCATCGATATTCCCCAGACAAAAGCCATTGCCCGGGCACTCCGCGACAACAAGCTAGCCGTTGGTATCGCCCAGCACGGCATCACCGGCACCCCCCGGGACCTCATCAACCTCCACTTCCCCAAAGGCGACATCATCAAGGGCAATGTCGGGACGTTCTGGCAGGACGTGGTCTACTCCACCTTCAAGGTCTTTGAACCGGAACTCTACAAGAATATCCAGGAATGGACGCTCGAAAAATACCGGCCATTAAACCCCGGAAAGAAAGACCGCCAGATCTTTGACGGTAACTGCAAGATGGCCATCAAAGAATTTTATAAGGAGATTTACTCGGTCGAGGAAGCAACGGTGAGCGCCATCGAAGCCATGGCTTATGCCGAGAGCCTCGTCTTCTTCCGTGCCTTCAGCTCACAAGGATCGGCTTCATTAGTTCAAAAGACCATTCGTTAAATTACAGCAACTCTTTTTTTGCTGGCATAAGGCGGAGAAT
>DUHF01000086.1:0-1355 GCA_013331015.1 Methanoregula sp. | reverse complement strand
AAGCTCCTGGAAACCGCAGCAAAGATGCTCAGAAGCGAGCAGGGAAGACTCCTCACCGACTCGTTTGTCACGCACTGCGGGGACGATCTCGAACTGATCATGACCCACACCCATGGCGTGGATAACAAAAAGATCCATAAACTCGCCTGGGACGTCTTCAGGGAATGCACGAAGATCGCAAAGGAGATGAAACTCTATGGTGCCGGGCAGGATCTGCTCGCCGATGCGTTCTCGGGGAACATCCGGGGGCTCGGGCCCGGGGCTGCCGAGATGGAGTTCGAGGAGCGGGAATCAGATCCGGTCCTCATCTTCATGGCGGACAAGACCGGGCCGGGCGCATGGAACTACTTCTTATACAAGATCTTCGCCGACCCGTTCAACACCCCCGGCCTCGTCATCGACCCCTCGATGCGGAAGGGATTTGTCTTCGAGGTCCACGACCTTGTCGAGAAGAAGATGATCCGCTTTGACTGCCCTGAAGAGATCTACAGCCTTCTTGCCTGTATCGGGTCACCCTCCCGGTACGTGGTCAGGCACGTCTTTACAAGGGATGGTCTCATTTCGGCTTCCAGCAGCAGCCAGCGCCTGAGCCTGGTTGACGGAAAGTACGTGGGCCGGGATGATCCGGTGATGATCGTCCGCTCCCAGAACGGGTTCCCTGCGGTTGGCGAGGTGCTCGAACCGTTCTGCACACCCGTTCTCGTAGCCGGCTGGATGCGGGGATCGCATCACGGCCCCTTCATGCCGGTGGGCGTATGCGATGCGAACTGCACCCGGTCTGACGGCCCCCCCCGGGTCATCTGCCTCGGGTTCCAGGTATCCGACGGCAAACTGATCGGCCCCGCAGACCTGTTCGATGACCCGGCTTTTGACCGGGTCCGCTCGCGGTGCAACGAGCTTGCCGATCTCATGCGGGCACAGGGCCCCTTCGAGCCTCACCGGAGGTCCATGGGCGAGATGGAGTATACTGCCCTCCCTGCCGTGGAAAAGGAACTCCGTTCCCGCTGGAAGCCGATCAGGGAATAATTTTTTTTGCTCATGCTGCATTCCGGATCACGGTTTTTGGCTCTGGAGAAATCATTCCTAAAGCGTCCTTTTGCAGAATTGCGAGGGTGACCCTCTCTCTCCCCCATAAGGGGAGGCACCCCAAGGGGGCAAGCCCCCTTGACCCCCGGTTTTAATCATCCATCTTCAGTCACCCATTAACGGCATGCTCCACAAAGGCGAGGGTCGACGAGACCCCAAGCGCCCGTGGCTCCATCGCAATCGAATCCAGAAGGGGGGTCAGGAATTCCCCTGAAAATCATGTAAATTATCAATTATGGGGGCTGATGCCCCCATACCCCCGGTTGGGA
>DUHF01000319.1 GCA_013331015.1 Methanoregula sp. | reverse complement strand
GCGGTCTTCATCCGGGCCCCGGTGGTGACTGAGGTCGGCCCCGGCGTCGAGGTACTTGCCCGCATACCGGAGGGGATCGTGGCGGTCAGGAGTGGCCGGCATATGGCGTTCGCCTTCCACCCGGAGCTCGGCGGTGACCTGCGCCTGCACCGGATGTTCTTAGAGAGTCTCGGGGTATAGGACCCGGGGGATTTTCGCTTTTTCCAGGTCGGGCGATGGTGCTCTCACGGATGGGAGAGCCCACCAGGACCTGAGTTCTCAGACCCCGCCCGGTCCATCCCCGGCGTGTCGCCTGCGATCCGCCGGGCCCACGCAACGCCCCCCAGGTCGGTCAGCCGGTAGATGATCCAGTTGCCCTGCGCCTCGCCGACGATCAGCCCCACCTTCTTCAGGACAGAGAGGTGATAGGACAACTTCGAGTCCGCTATCCCGAGCACTGCCTTGATGACGCAGACGCAGAGCGGCTGCACCGCAAGCATCGCGAGGATCTTCAGCCGGATGGGGTCGGCGAGTGCGCGGTGAAGAGCGCTCTCCCTTTTCAGAGCCTCATCCCCTGGCAGCCGCTCTGTCAGTCCTGCGATGCCCCCACACCGGCAGAGCGACTCCTCGATCTCGTCGGGGAGGGCCATGGATTCCTGCCTGCACGTATTGTTCTCTTCCAATCCGGCCTCGCCCCCGCTGTTTCAAGCAATTATGAAATGGCAGCTGCTATATAGATACCGATCAACCGGGAAAACCTGTGCTGCCCCCCACTGGAACCTCACCGGCTAATTCCTCTTTTTTCCACCCCCGGCCGGACCTATTTCAAACATTGCAGAAACCGTAACTATAATGCCGGCATGCCGCCAATCTAAGATTCAAATAAATTTAAAATACCCTCGGATGCGATCGAATGACTGAAAGAGAAACCAAGAGCGGTGGTACTGTCAGCGTAGTTAAACAATATGCGCCGACAATTGTTCTGTTAGCCCTCATTGTCGGCCTGACCATCTGGTCTTTTTCAACAGGTCTGGCAACGAAAGAAGGGGCGCCTTCCATCACGTTGACGGCGGCAATCCTGCTCATTATAGTTGGATTGGCCGCTGGAATGCTTGGCGGGATTATCGGGACCGGCGGCTGTAGTGTCATGCTGCCGATCCTCCATTTTTATCTGGGATATCCGGTGCCCATCGCTATCGGTACCACGCTTTTCGCCGTTATTTTTACAGCGATATCCGGGGGATACGGCCACTTGATACGGAAAAACCTGGATGTGAGAACCACCCTATGGCTTGGCGGGTTTGGCATTATCGGGGTGATTATTGGTTCATACGCCTTCAACCTCCTCTCAGATCAAACGGCTCTTCTGGGACTGATACTCGGCATAGCGTTTCTGTTGCCTGCGATCCGCATGATTGTTGAAGGCATTGCGCATAGAAAAAAAGTCCAGCCGGAAGGAAACGTCATCCCCGGATCAGAGAGGAGAAAAGGATTGTTCGGGTTCGTAGTCGGTATTTTGACAGGACTTGTTGGACTGGGTGGAGGATATGCTCTTGTTCCCGGTCTGATTTACCTGTTTAACGCACCGGTGTACGTCACGATGGGAACGTCGCTGGCAACGGTGATCCCCCTGGCCATCGTCGGAGGGGGCATCAAGCTTGCGGAGGGGTATGTTGCAATTGGCGCTGCATTGCTCCTGGCCGCAGGAACGATCGTGGGTGCACAGTTCGGTGCTGCCCTCATCAAGAAATTCCACCCTGCAACGTTGAAACTAGTCTTCGGCGTTTACTTTTTGTACGTCTCTGTGAAGTTTATACTGGCCTATTTCGGGGTTGCAATATTTTAAAGAGACATATCCGGACATCGACGTCATCCCGGTACACTTTTGCCGGGGCCTGCGCCACCCATCGACCCCCCTCGCGACCACGATTGGGGCGAGATGGGGGCCGCCCCGCACCCGAATGCCTGCGTTTTCGCATTCCGAAACGAACGTCCTGGCATGATACCCCTTTTTTCCGGCGCCGGCGGGACTATTTCAAAAACTGATGAGACCGTAACCTTTATGCCTGACCCCGCGCACATTAATTCAAATTAATTTGAATTACTGGATCCCGGACCTCCAGTGAGGTACATGCATGATCGACATACTCATCAACGCTCTCTCGTCAGGGCTTGCCTCCGTGCTCGACTACCTCTCGGCACATGTCCTCACCTGCCTGGTCCCGGCGTTCTTCATCGCCGGCGCCATCTCGGCCTTCGTCAAGAAAGATGCGATACTGAAGTATTTCAGCCCGGACACGCCGAAACATATCTCCTACGGGATAGCATCGGTCTCGGGGACGATCCTCGCGGTCTGCAGCTGCACCATCCTCCCGATCTTTGCCGGGATCCTCAAGAAAGGGAGCGGCATCGGCCCGGCAACGACATTCCTCTTTGCAGGCCCGGCCATCAACATCCTCGCGATCATCTACACCGCCCGGGTGCTCGGGTTCGACCTCGGGGCGGCACGGGCAGTCTCTGCGGTCCTGCTCGCGATCGTCATCGGGCTTGCCATGGCGCTGATCTTCCGGTCGACGGACGTCGAGACCCTGAAGAAGAAAGCGATGGCGCCGAGCGTCGCCGGGGCGTGCGAAGAGGAAAAACCGCGCTGGGTCACGCCCGCGTTCTTCGCCCTCCTTGTCGGGGTGCTGGTCTTCGGCGCCTCGCCGCTCGACTGGGCGCTCCGGCTTGGCATCGTCTACATTCTCACGCTCGCGATCGCCGTCCTCCTCATCTACTACTTCGATAAGGATGAGGTGACCGACTGGGGGCTCGAGACCTGGGATCTGACGAAGAAGATCTTTCCCATCCTGATCGCAGGGACGTTCGTGGTCGGGATCATCGCCTTCTTCCTCCCGCCCGAGACCTTCCAGCCCTACTTCGGGGACAATTCGCTCGGCGCGAACTTCCTCGCGGCGATCGTGGGGACGATCCTCTACATGCCGACGCTGCT
>DUHF01000100.1:1049-2528 GCA_013331015.1 Methanoregula sp. | reverse complement strand
GGTATCGCCGAGGTCGGGGCCACGTCGATGTACGCCCTCTTCATCCCGGCCTCCATTGTCGGGATCTTCGTTGTCATCTGGCGGATCGTCCTCTATTACTTCAACATCGCCCTTGGGATCCTCTCAAGCATCATCATCGTGCGCCGGGAAGCACGCCGGTGCGAAGAGGAACAGACCAAATCCACCTGAACCCTTATCAATAAGAACGGCAATCACTGTGCACGGTATGGCACAGGTGAAATGCGAGGTGAAAGGGGTCTTTGTCGCCGTCAGCGATGCGACAACCGTACCGCTCATTGTGCTCTCGGACGGCAGCGACCGCGTGCTCCCCATCTTCATTGGGATCTGGGAGGCGGTCTCGATCAACAGCGCCCTGAATCACGAGCTGCTGCCCCGTCCGTTCACTCACGACCTTTTTATCGACCTGTGCCAGAAATGTGCCATCATGCTCCGCTTCCTCCAGATCGACAGCATCGAGGACGGGGTATATTATGCCCAGCTCGTCCTCTCAACCGGGGGGCATGAGGTAAACCTCGATTGCCGCCCGAGCGATGGCATTGCCCTTGCCATCCGGGGAGAGATACCCATTTTTGTCGAGGAGAGCGTGCTTAAGGAAGCCGGGCAGAAGAACGAGGATCTGCCGCAGGTTGTGGATCTCGCATCGTTTTTGCAGAAATAAAGGGCTGGTTACTTCCGGCGTTTCTCCAGTTCCTTCATAACGTCTGAAAGGTCCACGCCGGCTCCACGAAGGGCAACGAAGATGTGGAAGAGGAGGTCGGCAGTCTCCTCTACCGTCCGCTCGTTCTTCTTATTCTTGACTGCAAGGATAAACTCGGTGGCTTCCTCACCCACCTTCTCGAGCACCTTGTCGATGCCTTTTGGATCGGCAAGGAGCCGGCTCGTGTAGGACGAATCCTGCGGATTGTCTGCCCGCTCGCAGATCACCGCCCAGAGTTCGGCAATGACCGCCGGATCAATTGTGGCCTTCATGCGACCTCCGTTGCCAGCAGCACTTCCCCGACATCGATCCCGAAGAACCGGTGGCAGAGGAGCCGCGCCTTCTCAATATTGCAGCCGGCCTTGCCAATCGCGATCCCAAGGTCGCTCTTCTGCCGGACAATGACATTCACCGGCCCGTTCTCGGGAGCATGTTCAACCGTCATCACCTCGGCGGGCTTGAAGATGTTGGTGATGAAGGTATCAGGGGTTTCGGAGAACTCCACCATCTCGATACGCTTCCCGAGCACATTGGTTAAGCGTTTGATATTCTCGCCTTTCTTGCCGATCGCAAGACCCATGTCGCCCGGGCGGATCACGTAGATGACCCGGTCGAAGCGGTCGTCAATAACGCAGTCCAGTGCCGTTGATTTGGTCAAAATTCTCAGCTCTTCGATGTATCTCCGTTCCTTAAAGCCGATATTGCGCTCCATGGTAAAATCAATCCTATCGTATCCGAGGATTTGTGGTATTCGAAATTTG
>DUHF01000100.1:0-830 GCA_013331015.1 Methanoregula sp. | reverse complement strand
GGCAACGGTGTCTGCATCGCTGCGGGCCTGGTCAACGGCCTTTTTGAGCGCCTCGGTCCGGAGCACTTTCTGCTGCTGGTCGGAGAGCATGAACCGGATGGAGTCCGCCTGGTTGATGCCGTTATCAACCGCGATGTCGATGACCTCTCCGGTCTTTGAGACATCGTGGAGGGTGACAGTCAAGGTGTTCGTTACCCGGTAGGTCTTCACCTTGGGCTTCATGATACCGACAGAGTCCTCATACACCGGGTAGATGTTGTAGCCGGTGGTCTTGAGGGCGTCGCGGGGGATACCGGAAGCAATCAGGGCATCGATCACGGTGTTCATCCTTGCCGAGTTCTCGGACTGGGCTCGTTTGACATCGGTGTTCTCGGTCTGGACGGAGAAGGTGACCTGCGCCCGGTCGGGCGTGCCGATCACGTTGCCGGTACCGGAACTGTGGATGACGTTGTCGTTAACGGTACTGTCTGACTGTGCGGATACGCTGCCGACTGCGGCCACTGCCAGGATCAGGAAGATGGCAGCCATGCGGAAAAGTTTCTTCATCATGGTGTTCGGATCAAGATGGGATGAAAACTGGGTTAAAGATTACTTTGACTGCGAATACGGTCGCAGTTATCCGGTTTTGAAAAAAACGGTACAGGTGCCTGCCCGCTGCAACGGATTCCCTGCGGGATTCCCGGCAACCCCCCGGCTATTTTTTCCGGTATATAGTCGTTGCCTGCACCACTCAGAAGATAGATTATGGTGCACCACATATAGTACAGGCGATTAGAGCATGACAGCGACAATCGTAGAGAAAATATTTTCTCAAAAATGTGGCAGCGAAG
>DUHF01000097.1:6358-6919 GCA_013331015.1 Methanoregula sp. | reverse complement strand
ACACCATCAAGGTGAAGAAAGAGAAAACCGCGTTCAGCTCCGAAAAAGAACGGGCCTGGATCGAGAGAAACGTCATGAACCGGGTGACGTTTCCCACCGGCAACGCGGAGTTGACGCGTTCGATCACGTTCGAGTCGGACGAGTACGCCCAGAAACAGTTCTCGCTCAACGGCAGGTACCTGGGCGACAGGTTCTCGAAGACAGTCGAGGTCAGGGGACTCATGGGGGCATATCTCACCGTCCATGACGGCGGGAGTTACCTGACGCACAGAATATCCCCCTTCGTCGAGTCAAACGACACCGTGAACGCCGTGTTCTCCGAAGCAACCTGCAGCCTTCTCGTGACGTCGGCGCCAGCGGGGGCGGCGATATCGGTCGACGGGTTCCAGACCGGCTTTGCCACGCCGTATGTCGTGAACAACATCTCGGAGGGTAAACACCTGGTCTCGGTCTCAAAGCAGGGGTATATCACCGGGGAACGGGAGATCCTGCTGACGAACGGCTCCGGCGACGCCACGGTGGAGGTCGCCCTCGAGCCCTATACCTGGGGGTCGCTTGAGG
>DUHF01000097.1:0-6296 GCA_013331015.1 Methanoregula sp. | reverse complement strand
TATTCGGTGAAGGTGGTGGGGAAGAACGCATCGACGACGATGGAGGACGTGCTGGTCTCCCCGTATGCGACCACAGGGTGCCATGCGGATCTTACAGGGGAGTGAGGGGTCCCCAGCCATCTCGTTTTTTCCGGGGCAGACCGGTGCGGGTTTCAGCCCCACGCTTCCCCGGCCGTGCAGCTCCGTGCGATTGTTCCGGTAGTGCGCCTGCAGCATCGCATCCCGGCAGAATAATCGTGCATGAGTACAAAGAATACAGCTGGCCCTGTTCTTTTTCAACCATCTCCATGTTGGATCTACAGGGCCATCTTCCTGCGCCGGGATGGAGACGTCACTTCTCCCGGCGCAGCCGCACGCACGTTTCTCCGGGGCCGGGCTCGCCCGGCGTTTTGAGGACACTCTTCTACAGAGATGCGATCGAACTGATGTATCCCGCACCCGGGGCCTCTGCAGTTGACGGATGTCTCTCCGGAGCGTGACGGCATCCCCCGGGGCGGGGAGGTTGCTTTTGGACCGCCCGATGCGGTCCCGGTAGGTTTTCATGCGCCCGGCTGTTCTTGACCCGCGCCGGACATAGCCTCCCCGGCACTGATACCGGACGATACTGATCGGTAGCAAAAATATCTATATTATAATTACATATTAAAGTTTAAGCGAATAAATTTCATATAAAATATTAAATAGTAAGGCTTTTATCATACTAAAGCGATCCCCCTCCTGCCGGGGGATGGCCCCGGACATCAAACCAACATGGAGATGGAAAGTATGAAAACAACCAGACAGTGCATGCTGACCGGCATGCTCGTGCTGATAGTAGCATGCATGCTCGCAGCACCGGTATCAGCGGATGATGCATATCTCGGGACACCGCCGGTAACGGAACTGAGCGGTACAGTCAACGGGGGTGTTGATGTCCTGTTCTGTAACACATGGAAGACCACCAACCCGATTGACACCGATGACGCCTGGGCAAATTTCACGCTGGAGGTCAATCCCGCGAACGTCGACATGCAGTTTGCACACCTGTACGTCGTGGTATACAGTGGAAACATGACCGCCAACTACGAAGGAACCGAGACAGTGGAGATGTACAGAAACGGAGGGAACGCGGTCACACTGGCAGACGCCCAGCCACTGGATCTGGAATACGATCCTGAAACCGGAACTGCGTACAACACAACGGTATCTGCTCCGTTTACTGATCTGTCCAGAGTCACCAGTGACTATGTCTCTGTCTTCGACGTGAAGGACTACCTGACCAACCAGGACATCGACGTGTACGTTCAGACAACGAACGAGACCGGAAGATTCGACGGCCGGATCAAGGAGGTCAAGCTGGTCTACGGCTGGAACGTGACATCCGGTTCGAGTGGCGACACCCAGTACTGGGTGAACGAAGGCCACGACCCGATGACCAAGTACATCGGCACGTACACCGACAACAAGACGTGGTTCAACGGTACTACAGATCCTGAGGAATTCACTGCAGAGCTGTGGGTGGACTACCTGGCCTCGGCCAGCGGGACGTACACCTGGAACGGTAATGCAATCACCCCCACTGTAACTCAGGGGACCTACGCAGGGCTTGGATACCTGACATGGACTGATGAGCAGCAGCCCCCTTACGTGCTAGAGAACAATGTCCTCACGTACGACCGGTCGGGCAGCTGGTATAAGATCATCACAGCAGTATTCACCCTTAAGGAGACGACATAGTTCCATCGGAAGAATACCGGCCGGCGAAGAGCCTTAAAATGCCTCTTCCTGCCGGGACCCGAGGGTTCACACGGCCCCTGCATCTATATGCGGGGGCCGGCCACTCCTCATAGAACATCGCGTTGACAGGCACGGCAGCGAGCAGTTGCCCAGCAGTCACACCAGGGCCCACAGGACATGACCCTGGGTATGAAACTTCACATTTCTCATCGAGGTTGTCCCAAAAGGATCTGTGAACCTCCGGTACACCCTGATTGAAACACTTATATCCACGGGATCTGCCATCTGAACCATATCCTAGGCTGGAAGGGTGAAACGGCCTTCCATAGGGTATCGCACCTTCGCACCTGGCGGTGCTCACATTCGCGAGCTCTGCCGCGGCCTCCACACTCGGGGCGGCGCGCGAACCCCGGTTCGATTCGCAAGGTGCGTGGGCCACCTGTCGGCCCGGGTTGTTCCGGTACTCGCGGGACGTTGGGGAAAACCGGTTCCTGGGTGCATCTCCCTTCCAGAGTATTACGGAAATGTGATTTACACACCTAAGATAATAATAAATTTATAAATATTATGATCTAGTATGAACGATCTCAATTTATATATTATTAAGTGGCATCCCCTACTCACCCCATTTTACCATCGGTGCTCCTCTGATCGCCGGACCGGAGCGCCGGTGTATCGGGCGACATGAAACGATGAAAAAAGGAGCTGGATGAAAAATGCAACGAACATTTCAGATCTTCTGTATCGCAATTCTGCTGTGCATGAGCGCACTGGCCGCACCCGTCGCGGCGGCGACCCTGACCGTCGCGGCGGACGGGAGCGGGGACTACACATCCGTCAAGGCAGCTGTCGATGCAGCATCGCAGGAAGACATGATATATATCAAAAGCGGGATCTACTCTGAGTCAACTCAGATCATCGTCAGTAACCCCGACATCACGATCAGGGGAGAAGGCGCCGATAAAGTCACCCTGATTCTTGGAGGAAACCCCATGTCCCTTCAGGCATCCGGGTGCCATGTGGAGGATCTGAAATTTCAGGGCCACATATCCGGGATATTAATTGAAAATACTGCTCCAAATTGTGTCGTCAGGAATAATCTATTTGTAAATCCCGATGTTGCTGTAACAGTTAGATCGTCGTACAATATTGTCGATAATAACGTAATTCTTAACCCAGTGCAAACATATGGAGGCGTTTATGTTATTAGTACTGCAGAATTTAATGTCATCCACAATAATACCATTTCAGGAGCGACAGGCAGTTACGGTGCATACCTACGGGGTGCATCCAACCTTTTTGAAAACAACACAATCAAGGACGGATCGTCATACGGGTTGTATGTCCGGGGAGGAAACAACACAATCACAAGGAACTCAATAGTCAATAATACCGATGCAGGTATCAGAGTATACAGCGCAGGCCCTGACAACCGCATCTACCTGAATACCGTCAGCGGCAACGCCGGGACGGTAGTCCTAGGAAGCACCCCGCCGACAAGCATCTTCTGGGTCTCGCCCGACCCGGTCGATTACACCTACAACGGCACGCCGCGGTCTGCCATCCTGGGCAACTACTGGGGCAGCGACTATTCCGGCGGGGATGCCGACGGAGATGGGATCGGTGATGAGGTCTTCACGGTTCCCGACAGTCTCGGGAGCGACACCGCCCCACTCATGGGCGTCTGGCAGAACGGCACCATTCTTGACGGCGGGCCGGCCACGATCCCACCGTTCGCCGAATTTACTGCAACCCCCACGTCCGGGCAGGCACCCCTGACCGTTACATTCACATCGTATTCCTCCGGGCCCGGGATGATTACTTCCTATGCCTGGGACTTCGAGAACAACGGTGCCATCGACAGCACGGAACAGAACCCGTCCCATATCTACACCGCCGGCGGGCTCTACACGGTCAACCTCACCGTGACCGGACCTGCCGGGTCGGATACCGTGGTGAAGACAGGTTATATCACCGTGATCTCTGCGGGTGCAGACCTCGCAGTCTCTGCCGGGCCAACGTCCGCTTCCTCACCCTACCCGGATCTCTTCGCCCACTACTCGCCCAACACCATCAGTGCAACGATCACTAACGCCGGGACCGAAGATGCCACCGGATTCGACGTTACGTTCCTGGTCGACGGGAACGGCACGACAGTGAATGTTCCGGAAGGGCTGGCCGCAGGGAACAGCACCGTCGTGAGTGTCGCGGACTCAGCGGATCGGCGTGTCGGCGATTCGGTCCCGATCACGGTCACAGTCGATGCGGAGAACGCGATCGCCGAGAGCGATGAAACCAACAACCAGTACACATATGAGGCGGCAGTCATCTACAACGGCTATGCAGGCTGGCGGTGGGGTGACGGCCCGGACATCACGACCAAACGAATCTACGAACTCAAAGGCGACGTTCTGCATTCCTTCGGGGATAGTGACTACACCGGAATCGACACCACCGGCTCGACGATAACCTGGACTGAAACGGATCTACCCATTCCCGAGGGAGCAACAGTGAAGGAAGCACGGCTGTACGTGCCCTACACCTGGGACAAACAGAACTGGTATGCTCCCGACAACGTCACCATGACCTTCAATGGAGCCACCATACCGTATGAAACTCATTATGGGGAGAGTAAGAACTGGGGTACATACCCTGAACCGTTTGGTTTGATGATCTACAATGTGACCGACCAGTTTGACCCTGCCGGCAACAACGCATTTATGAATACAACCGGCCGGAGCCCCTACTACGGGTATCTCCCCATCCGGGGAATGAACCTTGTGGTCGTTTATGAGGACACGAACTCAACCGAGAAGCTGATCTACCTCAATGACGGGTTCGATATGCTCTTTGCGAGCTCTATTTACTATACGACCCCGGAGACAGCCACAGCATACGCACCGTTCACCGGTGCCGGGATCGCCATGGACCGGGTGGAAGCCGCGACACTGACGACATCGGTAACCCGTGGAAGTGCCCGGGGTATGATGCTGTTCAACGGGGTCTCCTATCCCTCCTACTGGGCACCCGGACAGGGCGAAATCGGGCTGAACACGACCGACATCACGCCGTACCTCACCGCTGCCAACAACACCGTGATGTTCCGGAGCCAGAACGAAGGGCTTGGTATCGAAGCGTACCTGGCGATCCTCAAGGTCGACTACCGGGGAGAGGCAACCATCCCGGTCGCGAACTTCACGGCGAACGTGACCAATGGCGACGCGCCGCTTGCGGTGCAGTTCAACGACACCTCGACCGGTTCGCCGACCGCGTGGACCTGGGACTTTGAGAACAACGGCATGATCGACAGCACCGAGCGGAACCCCGTCTGGACCTATGCGTCCGCCGGGAACTACTCGGTCAACCTCACGGTCACGAACGCCGCCGGCACTGACACAAAAGTGAAGACCGACTACATCACGGTCACGGGATCTTCCCTCCCCTGGCAGGACCCCTGCGAATCGCTTGACGAATGGACCTGCATTAACAGTGATCTGATTAACACGACGGTCTATGAAGGAAACTACAGCATAGGCTGTGATCCAAGTCAGTTCACATCTGGATCTGATATATACGCCTCCGCTGAAAGGAAGATCGATATCCCAGAAGGAGCAAAGACTCTTCGCTTTGAGGCATTGTCGTTATCGACCAACTATGTCTACAACAGCTGGGTAAAAGTCTTCCTGGATGGCGATGAGAAGCTGTCTCTTCCTGTTGTTCTGAACAACAAAAACTGGGAACATTACGAGATTGACCTCACTGAGATAGAGCCTGGCGAACACACCTTCAAGATAGAGTCATATATGGAAAGCTGGTGGGGAAATGCCGGATTCTATATCGACAACATCTGGGTGATAAATGATGATGAGGTCCTCAGCGTCGTGAACGTCACGCCGGCTGAGACCGAAGTTTCGGTGGGAGAAAACACGGCTTTCTCTGCAGAGGCATATACACAGTACGGCGGGCGCCTGCCCGAGACAACGTTCACCTGGTCTTCGTCCAATGAGGCCGTCGGCACGGTAAACGAGACAGGATACTTCACCGCCCTCGCAACAGGAACGACGACCGTCACCGCCGCCGCGGAGGGCGTGAACGGGACCGCGCTGGCGACGGTCACCGGCGGCGTCGCCCCGGTCGCGAACTTCACGGCGAACGTGACCGCCGGCGACGCCCCGCTCCCGGTGCAGTTCAACGACACCTCGACCGGCGACCCGACCTCCTGGCTCTGGGACTTCGGGGACAACGCGACCAGCGACCAGCAGGACCCGGTCCACACCTACACCGAGGCCGGAACCTACTCAATCAACCTCACGGTCAGCAACGACCACGGCAGCGACTCTGAACTGAAGCCCAACTACATCACCGTCACCGGCGGCGGCTCCGGCGGGGACGCCCCCGATCTCGCGGTCAGCTCCCTCTCCCCGAACAACGGCGAAGTCTTCTCCGCCTCCGAGAACACCTACGCGGCAAAGATCGTCAACACCGGCACCGGCGACGCCGGTGCGTTCTCCGTCGAGTTCAACGTCAGCGGGATCGCCGGCACCGTCGCCGTCGCCGACGGCCTCGCCGCCGGGGCAAAC
>DUHF01000298.1 GCA_013331015.1 Methanoregula sp. | reverse complement strand
ACATGATCGAGCCGTTTGAAAAAGTTCTCGCCGACAGCCCGGTGCTGAAACGGATGCAGAAGCGGGGCTGAGATCCCTATGCCGCCCGTTCCCCGGCCCGATCCCCTGGCCCTTGGTGCAGCATTTGCGCTCGTCTTTGAGAAAGGCCGGTCGCCCCCCTCCTGCCCGATGCCGGACGATGCCGGCCTCCTCAACCGGATCCTTGATGCCGCCCCGAATGCATCCCCGTCGGCATGCCGCGACGCGCTGGTCCGGGTCCGCCGGCTCTCGTTCGATGCCGTGGAGACCGGCGCCTCGTTCCGGGAGGGAGCATATGGTTCCGGCGCAGATGCAAAGGCCGCAGCGCTTGCCGATCTTGAAGAGAAGAACCCGCATTTCACCGAAACGGAATACGTAACCGCGTTTGCCGTCGGGCTGATCTGGGCGGGGATGGAATAACCGCCCGGCGGGAGATCTCTATCCCGCACCCAGACCTGCAAGGCTCATATGCCAATACTGCCAATGAACGTACATGCAGTGTCCTGCCTGCGGTTACGATGGTATTGCTGAGGAAGTCTGTTTCTGCCCCCACTGCCGGTACCAGTTCCGGGCGTTGGTGCCCGAGGCTGCTTCGGATAATTCGATGCTCTTTGAGCCCGAACCCGTGGCAGGGCCGGCCGATGCAGGCGATCTCTTCGTGGAGATCCAGGCACGCCAGATCCAAATCCAGCTGCTCCAGCCCGCACTGCTGGTCATGCTCGCCACAGCCGGCGCCCTCTACCTTGCCGGTGGTGGACGGATCGCCGACCTTGCCGTAACGGTATCGACCTTCGAGATCCGGTACGGGATCTTCCTCTGCCTCCTGGCTGGCGCCATCATCGGGTGGATCTTCTACCGGATCATGCTCCGCCGGATCGAATAACCTCTTTTTTCCTTCAGGCCTGAAGGGTCCTGCCGGTCAGACCGTTGCGAGATAATTGTTCTCCTTGATGATGATTGCCGGGGAGATCCTGCGGAAGGTTAACGTTTTTCCCTCCTCGGTAGTGATGCTGATGGTGATGAGCTGGCGGGGAACCAGCGGGGCTTTGGGATTGAGCCGGAGAACGAACCGCTCCTCGTATTCGATCCGGTTGTTGGAGCCGCCAAGTTCCCCGGTCACGGATAGAATCCCCCAGGTGCCCTGCGGGGGGTCGCCCCGGTATCCTTCGACCGGCACCAGGGTCTCGGACCGGATCGCGTCGGCATAAACGATCGAGATCTGCTCGATATTGACCGGTGACTGGCCCGGCACCAGCCCGAGGGTGACGGTGATGGTATCGATGGTGCCCCTCGGGATGCCGTCGCCGGTCACATCTCCGGCAATATACAGCACCTGGCCCGGCTCGATCACGGGAACTGCCGGTGATGGTGTGGGGGGTGCATCACCCGTGCAACCGGAGACAGACACGAGGGCTATGACGATGCCTGCCAAAAGAAGGTTCTGCCATCTCACTATCCTGGTTCTCCGGTCCATGTCTTGCTCATAATGAGAGGACAGAATGTTATAAAGCCCTTCTCCAAAAAAGGAAACGCGGGCGGGTGAATCTCCGCCGGTGACAGATGATCGGGCGGACTCCTGGGGAGGCCGCCTCTTCGTTCACTCAACGTTGCTGAGCCGGCCCTGCATCTTGGCGATCTCGTCTTTCTTTGCTTCCATGAGTGCAGATATGACCGCATCGGAAAAGACCAGGGCAAGGGTCTCGAACATGGTGCCGAACGGGGCAAAGGCCGAGGTGATGGACCGGTATTTCCCGGTGATCTGCCGGACCTCGAACGAGTTCTTGTCATGGAAATAGACGTCGGTCGGGTCCCCGAGGTTCACGACAAGATCTGCCATCTTCCCGATCCGCGAGTCCGGCATTGCCGTGATGACGCAGACCATTCCCTTAAGATCCTTTGCCGTCCCGCAGATTGAGACCATCGACTGCGTCTCACCCGAGCCCGAGAAGGCAACCAGCATGTCTCCTTCATGGAATGCCGGTGTTATCGTCTCCCCGACCACGTACGACTCGTACCCGAGATGCATGAGCCGGAGCCCGAAAGCCTTGGCAACAAGCCCCGATCTTCCTGCGCCGGACACGTAGATCCGTTTTGCGGCAAGCATTGCTGAGAAGAATGCGGCGATCTGGGCGTGGTCGAGCGAGCCTGAGGTCTTGGTGATGGACTCTCCCATCTGCTGCATGAATCCGGGGATATGGGGTGCTTCATCGGTCATAAGGCGTTGTTAGGAATCTCTTGCATGGTGAGATATGAGCATATCGGTTCTCCTGCGATCAATTTATGCCGGTCAGTGTGAGTTCCTAAACGCGATCAGGCTGTCGCAGAACTCGCCGAGGTACTCGTCCATGGAGAGGCTCCCCTCCTCAAAGATGCAGTCGCCCTCCTCGATCACCTTGTTGATGAGATCGCGGGAGGGGAGGATCATATCGATGGGGACACCGGATTGTTCTGAGCCCTTTACCAGCGCCTGCCGGAAGAGCCCGATGCAGTACCCGATGCGGTACTGGTAGGTATCCTTCGTCTTCTCCAGGTAGCCGGCAACGCGGCTGGTCTCGATTCTGAGGAAATCGTCAAGGGTTTTTTTGTCTTTGCATTTCCCGAGCATGTACTGGTAGTGGGCGTACGGGTACATCTCCTCGAGTTCCGCGGGCACGATCCCGCAGGTACCGAAGATGACGATATGGTAATCCTCCGGCGCCAGGACCTGGTCGATAATGGAGCGGATGAGCTGGTGGCTCGGGCTTGCGCTGTAGGGTTTCCGTACCGCGCAGGGCATGAAGAGGGCAATCTTCTTTGGCTTCACCTCGTATTCGTCGATGATGTACCGGTACGATTCTTCGAACTCCGGGAGGTAGAACGGGGGGCCGGTTAATGTCGGTGCAGGGTCCGGAGGGGTCGGGAGGGCCATGATCTGGTACACTGATTGGCGGCGTGGGGAGATAGAAGTGATGATAAGCGGGATGGATAAAGGGACCCGCTGAAATGGGACCGCCAACGCCATGCCAAAAAAAATCGAGGGTTAATAACCGGTCTTTGCAACGGATATGCTGTTGATGTCCATGTACCAGCCGGTCTCACTCGTGAATGCCAGCCAGTCTGCCCGGTTGTTCCCGTTCGGGTTACCGGTCTTTGCGAATTGTGCCCAGTAGCCGGTGATATTCTGGTGGACCGCAGGATCCGAACCGTCCGGCAGGCCAAAGAGCATCACGTTCTCGCTGCCATGGAACGCACCGTTTGCCTGGCCAGGGAGGTTATAGGAGTACCGGTACAGGTACGTGGCCGGCTGGATTTTTGCCATGGATGCAGCGGCGGTCTTTGCCGAATTGGCAAAATCGTACCGGGTCTTTAGCCGGACCAGCTGGGTCCGGACCTCGTCAGGGTTCGTTGCAGGATATTCTGCAAGGATCCGGTCTGCGTCTTTGCCGAATTTGTCCCGGACCCGCGCCTCGTACTGCTGCACGCTCAGTTCCGGCCGGCCGGAGACCGTGATCCCGTCATCCGCCGTTGTCCCGATCATGTACGGGACCGGGTACTGCCGGTGGTCGTGGAAGAGGTTATCCACTGAGTCGGGGAGGATGTAGCCGTCAATCACGGGCTGGAAGTGCGGCGTGTCCATGAGTACCCACGGCGACGGGGACCAGGGCGTGGCATTCACGAGCACCATCATGTCGGCCTGCCGCATCTGTGCAATCGTGCCCGGGCCGGAATAGCCGATGCCGGCGGCAAAGTCAGTGCCCTGCTGCTCGCCCTCAGCCCGGGTCACGGCATTATCGATCGCAAACCCGTGCTGCCAGAAGGGCCCGCTCTCGGTAATTGCCTGCGAAAAGAGCCCTTTGCTCTCCGGGCTGACGAGGTGGATGAGGGTGCTCGTTCCCCCGGCCGACTGCCCGAAGATCGTCACCTTTGCCGGGTCTCCCCCGAATGCCCCGATGTTCTTCTGCACCCAGCGGAGCGCTGCCTGCTGGTCCATGATACCATAGTTGCCGGAAGTGTTGTGCGATGATTCCGCTGCAAGCTCGGGATGGGCGAGGAACCCGAAGGCACCCAGCCGGTAATTCACCGTGACCACGACAACGCCCTGATCTGCAAGGGAACTCCCGTTGTAATAGTCCAGCGAGCCGGACGGGGCGGTGATCCCGTACGCCCCGCCATGGAAGAAGACCATGACCGGCAGTTTTTCACTGTTATTCCGGGCCGGGGTCCAGACATTGAGGTACAGGCAGTCTTCGCTGATGACCGGTTTTACGGTTTTTGGATCCTGCGTTACCTTCTGGGGACAGGATGCGCTGAACTCCGATCCATCGCGGACGCCGGTCCATGGCTGGACGGCTGCCGGCGCTCTCCACCGCAGGTCCCCGGCCGGGGGAGCTGCGTAGGGGATGTTGTGGAAGACCCGCATACTGTCCGTTGCAATGCCGGAGATTTCACCGGCATCGGTCTGAACTACCGGCGCTGCTGATGAGGATGAATCCATTGCTGCGACCGGTGTGGTCTGCACGGCAGCCGGCTGTGGTTGCGGTTGCGTACATCCGGCAGCGAGGATTGCCAGGACGAGGACGGCAGCCAGGAGAAAAAACCCTGTTCTCTGCAGAAGAGTATCATGCATGTCAGGAAGTCGGAGGTTTTCTGGTAAAAGGCATTCGTTTTAATTTTTTGGTTCTGGTGAAATCCTGACCACCCTTTTTGGATTCGATTGCGATGGGGCCACGGGCGCTC
>DUHF01000107.1 GCA_013331015.1 Methanoregula sp. | reverse complement strand
GACCTTGCCATCTTCGTCGGGCTCCCGTACTCCATGGAGTGGACCATCCTCTCCGGCCTCAAGCACTTTGCCCCCGGCGTCAAGACCATGACCCTCGACTGCGTGTACCAGCCCAACGCGAGCTGGTCGTTCCCGAACAGCACCATCAAGGAATGGGCGGCAAGCCTCCGGGCCATTGTCGAAAACCTGGGGGACTGATTGGCCTATGTTCGAATCCATTCCCGTAGAAGTCGGCCTCGTGCACGAGGGCGAGCGTGTCAGGAAGCAGGAGATGCAGGTGGAGCTTGGGGGCCCCTCGGTTCCCGAGAAGTTCGAGATTGTCCGGGTCCGGAAGATGGACGAGATTGCTGACGGCTCAATCGAGATCACCGGGCCTGATATCGCTGATATGCCGGAAGGCAGAGCAACCCCCATCGGGATCCTTGTCGAGATTGCCGGTGAGAAGGTGGAGGTTGATCTCGAAGGAGTTGTTGAACGGCGCATCCACGAGTACAGCAACTATATCGAGGGGTTCATGCACCTCAACCAGCGGTACGACATCTGGATCCGGCTCTCGAAGCGATCCTACAAAAAAGGGCTCAACTCGCTCCGGTTCATCGGGCAGGTGATGCTCGAACTCTTCAAAAACGAGCTGCCGATCATAGAAAAGATCCAGATCACGTTCATCACGGACCCGCAGGAGATAAAACCCCTCTATGCCCAAGCCTTAAAGACCTACGAAGCCCGGGATGCCCGGGCGCGTGGGCTCTCGGACGATGATGTATCGGAATTTTACGGCTGTGCTCTCTGCCAGTCGTTTGCCCCCACCCATGTCTGCGTCATCACGCCCCAGCGCTATGCCAACTGCGGGGCGATCAGCTGGTTCGACGGGCGTGCGGCAGCAGGAATCGACCCGAAAGGCCCGATCTATGCCATAGCCAAGGGGGAGTGCCTCGATCCGGAGAAAGGCGAATATTCGGGGGTGAACGAGAGCGCAAAGCAGCGGTCCATGGGTGAAGTGAACCGGGTCTGGCTCTATACGGCATTCGGGTACCCGCACACGTCATGCGGCTGCTTTGAGGGGATCGCCTTCTACATTCCGGAGGTCGACGGCTTTGGGATCGTGCTGAGAAGTTTCCGCGATGTAACGGTCAACGGCCTTGCCTTCTCCACCATGGCCGACTCTACGGCCGGGGGCCGGCAGATCGACGGCTTCCACGGGATCTCGCTTGAGTACATGCGGTCGAAGAAGTTCCTCGATGCGGATGGCGGGTATCACCGGGTCGTCTGGATGCCAGAAGAGACCAAAGAGCGCCTGGCTGAGTTCATCCCCGCTGAGGTATTTCCGGCTATCGCAACCGAATCCGATGTGCACAATATCGACGAGCTTAAGGTTTTCCTTGCTGACCGGCACCATCCGGTAACGGCACGCTGGGCTGCCGATGCTTCTGCAGCAAAGGAATCTGCCCCTCAGGTGCAGGTCTTCTCTGCCGGCGACATCCCCATCACCACGCCCGGGTTCCGGATCATCTTAAAAAATGCAAAGATCACTGCAGAGAAAGTGATCATCCAGCCGATACGGCCGCACGGGAAGCCGGGAGGTGAGCACCATGGCGCAAAGAAACCCTAAGGACGGGACCGGCAACGAAGGGATCCTCAACCTCGCCCCGCAGATCCTTGAACTGTTAAAAGGCGTAAAAGAGCTCGAACTGGAGAACTTCTCCATGGAGATCGGGGACCTCGACCTCTTCATCCCCTCAAACGGGTTCTGTGCACCGGCCGCCGCACCCGCACCAGCCCCGGCCAGGCCCCGGCCGACCACGCTCATCCGCGAGCCCTACTCCCCCGTCATGACAAAATACCCGGGCAGGATCCGGGAAGTGACGCTCGGCGCCACACGATCGGGCGGCGGCAGCCGGGGATCCACGGTCACCATCGGGGGCGCAACTACGCCGGCTTATGCCGACCGGGTCCGCCTGCCCCCCCACTCCCCGGTCATCGCCCTTGATGTCTTTGACATGCCCGTCTCCCTGCCCATGGTGCTCAAGGAGAACGTAGCCGGGGTGATGGAACAGCCTGCCGAATGGGCAAAGATGAACGTGAACAAGTTCGGCGCTGATGTTGTCACCATTCACCTGATGAGTACCGATCCCCTCCTGAAGGATGCAACCCCTGCCGATGCGGTACGGACGGTTGAAGAGATCCTGCAGGCCGTTGATGTCCCGATCATTGTGGGCGGATGCGGTGACCCGAAGAAGGATGCGGCGGTCTTTGCCGAGATATCCGACATGGCGGCCGGAGAACGCCTGCTCCTCAATTCAGTCACCCTCGATATGGCGGAGCAAAAGACCCTTGAGAGCGTGGCAACTTCTGCAAAGAAGAACGGCCATGTCCTTCTCGCGTTTACCGGTCTTGAGCTGAACAATGCCAAGGAACTCAACCGCCGGCTCTACGAGTATCTCCCCCCCGACCAGATCGTGATGGACTTAACCACCGTGGCGCTCGGGTACGGCCTTGAGTACTCCTTCACCATCCACGAGCGGGCGCGATACGCGGCGCTCATGGGCGATACCGAACTCGCCCACCCGGTCATCTCCGCTGCCACCAATGCATGGGCTGCCCGGGAGGCATGGATGAAGATGCCGCCGGAGTACGGCTCCCGTGAACTCCGGGGCCCCATCTGGGAGACGATCAACGCCATCACGCTCCTGCTCGCGGGCATCGACCTCTTCCTCATGATGCACCCGGCCGCCGTGCTCACGATCCGGGATGTCATCAGCCGGCTTGAGAATCCAAAGGCTGGGCTCCATGAGCCGGTGGCCGACTGGGTGGGGGTGCGGTTATGAGCAGCGCTGCGGCTTTGGAGACGACCCGGAAGAAGAGCATCCGGGAGATCAGTCCCATTGACGTGTACAAGCTCCTGCCCAAGACCAACTGCGGGGAGTGCGGGGAGGCCAACTGTATGGCCTTTGCCACCCGGCTGGTCAACGGCGAGCTGGTGCTTGCCAACTGCCCGCCCCTGCACACGCCGGAGTACACCCGGGCCGGGGAAGCACTCTCGATCCTCATGGCACCCCCCGTCCGGGCAGTTATCATCGGCACGGGCGATACGGCCATTACGGTTGGTGGAAAGTACGTGCTCTGGCGCCACGAGTTCACCTACCACAACCCGACCCCCATTGCCATCGATGTCCACGATATGATGGCAAAGAACGAGCTGCGGGACCGGGTGACCGCCATCGGAACGTTCTCGTACAGTTACATTGGCCGGAAACTCGTCCTGAACGCGGTTGCCATCCGGTCGGTTTCAAAAGATCCGTCCACCTTTGCCGAGACCGTCAAAACCGTGGCCGGTGCAACCAGCCTCCCGCTCATCCTCTGCGCGCTGGATCCCGCGGTGATGGAAGCGGGTCTTCTTGCAGCAAAAGACCGGCGCCCGCTCATCTACGCGGCAATGGAGGGAAGCTGGAAGGCGATGGCAGACCTCGCCCTTGCCCATAA
>DUHF01000153.1 GCA_013331015.1 Methanoregula sp. | reverse complement strand
CTCTTCCTGTACGGTATCGAGCAGTTCTCCCGCGAGGTGCAGCTGGCGGCAAAGGACAAGCTCCAGGACCTTATCCAGACACTGACGAAGACCCCGCTCCGGGGCACAGCCGTCGGGGCACTCGTCACAGGTATCGTCCAGTCGAGCCACGCAACCACCATCATCACGGTGGGGCTGGTTAATGCCGGTATCATCTCGTTTGCCGCATCGCTTGGGGTCATCTTCGGCTCTAACCTCGGCACAACCCTTACCACCCAGCTGGTTGCCCTGAACTTCACGGCATTTGCCCCCATCTTCATTTTGATCGGTTTTATCATCGGGCTCATCCCGGGGAGATACCGGATCTTCGGCCGGCCGATCTTCTACTTCGGTCTCGTCTTCTTCTCCTTAACCCTCATCTCGAACGTCATGGCCCCCTACCGTACCGACCCGCAGCTTCTCGAACTGATGGGGATGATGAACACGGTCTTCTTACAACTCATGTTCGGCTTCCTTGTCACCAACATCTTCCAGTCGAGTTCGGTGACTACGGGACTTGTCGTGCTCATGTCGCAAAACGGCCTCATTACCCCGACGATGGCAATCCCGATCCTGCTCGGGGCGAACCTTGGGAGCACCACAACCGCGCTTGTCGTTGCGATGCGGATGAACACCTCGGCAAAGCGTGCCGCCGTCGCCCACTTCCTCTTCAACTTCCTGGGCGTGCTCATATTCCTCCCCATCCTTGGCCCGTTCACGGACTTCATCATATCATTGGGGGGTGACGCCGGCCAGCAGGTGGCAAACGCCCACCTGGTCTTCAACCTGACCTGCTGCATCATCTTCCTCATCCTGATCCGGCCGTTCGAGCGGGCGGTGATGCGGATCGTTCCGGGCAGGGAGGACGACGTGGTGCTCGTCACCCGCCATATCGCTCATCCGCTCCCCACGGCAACACCGGACGCCGTGCAACAGATCGAACAGGAGATTGCCCATCTCCTGACCATCCCCCAAAAGCTGCTCGATGAACTTGAGATACTTCTTAAAGACCCAAAGAAGTACTCCCCGCAGATTTCCCAGCTCCGCGATTATGCCACCTACCTCGACGGGCAGATCAGCAAGGCTTCCCTTGAGATCTCAAAACGGGACCTCTCCCCAAAGAGGGCGGCGTACCTTGCCGGCCTTGTGCGGATCTCCAAGCTCGGCCAGGTGCTCGCCGACCAGACCGGAGGACTTGACGAGATCGTCCATCAGGTGCATGAGCAGGGGATAACCTTCACCGAACGCTCGAAAGGGGCACTCCAGCACTCCCTTGTCCCGTGCAGCCTGAACCTCGAGACGCTCGCCAAATCATTTCCGGTCATCACGGACGAGACAAACGAGCAGATGCGCCGGCAGGATGACCTTCTCCGGGACATCGTGACACTCCAGTACAACGATTACCTGAACCGTTTTGCAGCCGGCAGGACCACGGCCGGCAGCGAGTTCTCGCGGGTGCTCTTCCAGATCGAGGGGATGGCAGGGACGATCCGGGAGATACGGAAGACCGCCCGGCTGCTTTCGAAGGAGCGGGACATATGAGGTGGCGCCCCGGGTACCGGATACCCCAATCCCGCGAGGGAGACCAACGGTGCCACCTTAACGCGTCCTGCATCCGCCATACCATCCCGGAGTATATTCCGGAAGGGGACTGACCCGATGGAACGATGGTCCTCGCAGCTTGCGTTCATCCTTGCTGCCATCGGTGCCGCTGTGGGCCTCGGCAACATCTGGCGCTTCTCTGCCGTGCTCGGGCAGAATGGCGGCGGGGCGTACCTTATCCCGTATTTCATCGCCGTCTTTGTCTTTGCCCTGCCGCTCATGATCCTTGAGATTGGAATGGGGCGACGCTTCCGGGGCACGGTTGTGAGCACATTTGCCGCTATCCGGCCATCGTTTGGGATCATCGGCTGGCTCGTCTGCATCGTCTCATTCCTCATCACGGCGTATTACCTTGTCATCACGGGCTGGACATTTGCCTACCTCACGTTCTCGGTCACCGGTGCGGAGGTCTCGTTTGATGCGTTCACCGGGTCGTACACACCAGTCCTCTTCGCGCTTGCCTGTGCTCTCATTACCGGCACGATCGTTGCCGCAGGTGTCCGTGCGGGGATCGAACGGATGGTCGTCGTACTGGTGCCACTCTCCATTGGTATTCTTGTTATCATGGCGCTCTACAGCACCACCCTGCCGGGGTTTTCAGCGGGCCTTGTCTACCTCTTCACTCCGGACTTCTCCGTTCTCTTCAACCCGGGGATCTGGCTTGCCGCGTTCGGGCAGGCGCTCTTCTCGCTCTCGGTAGGCGAGGGGATCATGCTCACCTATGGTGCGTACATGGCACAGGACCAGGACATCCGCAAATCGGCGCTGGTCATCACGCTTGCCGATACCTCGGTCGCGCTCCTTGCCGGCCTCGTCATCTTCCCGGTCGTCTTCTCGTTCGGTCTCTCCCCGACAGCAGGAGCCGAGCTCGCGTTCACCACGCTTCCTGTGGCATTTGCCGGCCTGCCCTTTGGCCGCATCCTCGCCATCGCGTTCTTCGCCCTCCTCTTCTTTGCCGCCATCACCACGACGGTCGCCTGTCTTGAGGTCTGCGTTGCGGCCGTATGCAGTGCAGCGGAATGGTCGAGGAAGAAGACCGCCACCATCCTCACGGGGATCCTGCTGGCAGTCACGCTGCTGCCGGCGCTCAGTTACAGTGCGCTGAACCTGACCGTTGCGGGAGAGCCGGTCCTTGACTTCATGGACAGGACCGCCGGGACGCTTGGCCTCCACCTCACCGCCATCCTGCTTGCCATTGTCTTCACCGCATATGCTCCCCCGGCGCTCTTCTATGCCGAAACGGGTGGGCCGACACGGTTGAACCGTGCCATCTTCCTCCTCTGCAAATACCTCATCCCAACGGTGCTGATCGTTACGGTCGCAACAGAAGTCCTGGGCGGGTTACACCTGAGGATCGCTGCTTACCTGCCGGGAACATTTTTTCCGGGAGATTTTCCGGTTGTCGAAGGGCTGGCACTGATCGTGGGCCTCATCCTCATCGCGTACGGGATTGCATCCTCCCTGCGCCGGTAGGTTGCCGGATACCGGGTCATGCAACCGTTGGCACAATTGGGAGGATTTTTATCCATTCGCTCAGGATCCGTGGCATCCCTTGAAGACTAAAAACGGAGAATGGGGAATCAATAATTGATAAAAACAACCAGGAAATACACCAGCAGCAGCAGGGATACGAGGAAGAGCCCGTATCCCGACCCCTGGATCAGCTCGTGGTCGCCGGGGTAGGCAACCATCTTTTTGTCAAGACTCTGCGTGAATGCCGCTGCCTGGTCCTTTGTGCAGAACCACCCTGCGAGAGGAGTGACAGCGGCAAGGACAAGGATATGCCCCGCAACAACCGGGTTTGTCACAAACCATGCCAGCCCTTTGATGATCCGGTCCTGCACCGATGCAAGAGCACCGGCGAGCCAGGTAAGGGGACCGGTGCAGAACCAGACAAACCCGTTGCCGCAGTACCGGTACAGTTCCATGAATTCGGGGACATTCTTGTCCTTTGGCATAAACAGTTTTGCGGCAAGGAAGAGGATTGCCGCTGCCGCAATGATCACCAGTGCGGATTCTGCCAGGTGGGACAACCCGAACGCATGGTAATCGACCGGGAATGGCAGGATGGCGTACAGGAGTGCCGGGTACAGACCATAGAGGATGCAGCACGCGGCTGCGATGACCATCGCAACAAGCATCGGGAGCGGTGCTTCCCGGGCCTCGATCCCCTCGTTCTTTGCAAAGAATGTGTAGTAGGTGAGCTTGGCAAAGGAGAGGAGCGTGCCGACCGATCCCACGATCAGCACGATCTCAAGAACGGAAAGGTGCGCCTCCGCTGCCGCCGAGATGATCATCCCCTTGCTGATGAACCCGTTGAAACCGGGTATACCGGAGATTGCGGCAGCGGCGATCACGCAGGTTACAAGAGTGACGGGCATCTTCTTTGCCAGCCCGCCGAGCTCTGATAAGTTACTCCTGCCAGTCTGGGCGATCACGGCACCCATGCACATGAAGAGAAGGGATTTGTAAAGGATGTGGTTGAAGAGGTGCGCGATTCCCCCGTTGACGGCAAGTGCGGTACCGATCCCAATCGCGGCAACCATGTACCCCACCTGGCTCACGATATGGTAGGAGAGGAGTTTTCTGACATCGTTCTGGAGGAGGGCAAAGACCACCCCGTAGATGACCATCAGGCCACCCATGTAGGCAACCCCTTCCGCCCCGGGAGAGGTCCGGGCAAGGAGGTAGATGGCAGCCTTGGTGGTGAAGATACAGAGGATGACCGCCCCTGCAACCGTTGACCGGGGATAGGAGTCCGGCAGCCAGACATGGAGCGCGATGAACGCAGCATTCACGCCAATCGCCACCAGGAGCAGCAGGAGGCTGAGGCCGGGTTGGACCGGCCCCACGACAAAACTACCGGTTGCTGCCACGCTTATCACGATTGCCCCAAGGAGACAGCCCCCGCCAAAGATGTGCAGGAGAATATACCGGAGCCCGGCATCCCGGGATCCTGGTGTTCCGCCATACCAGATGAGCAGGACCGAACTTACGGCAAGGAGTTCCCAGAACACAAAGAGCGTAAAGAAGTCACCGGCAAAGACGATGCCAAGACCGCTTCCGATCTGGAGCAGGGATGCAACCTGGTGACCGGCCCGTTCTTCGTCGCGTGCATAGATCAGGGCAAGGAGCCCGGCGAATGCAAAGATGTAGCCGACGACAAGACTTAGTGTATCGACATGGAGGAGGGAGGCCGTATAGCCATGGAGGGCCGGGATGTTGCACTCCATTCCCGGCGCAAGCAGGAGGGTTGCCCCGAGAGCCGCAAGGGATATCGCGGGCACGTACAGCCTGCGAATCTGCCCGTTCAGGAACGGCACCAGGAGTGCTCCTGCGATGAGGATGAGGGCCGGGGGAATCATCACATCAGTCATGGCAGCACGCTCCCGGTGATCACCGATTCTGCGATCGTGACAAGGGTGAGAAAGGGCCAGTCGGGGAAGAGGAAGAGGAGGACCGAGCAGATACCGGTGATGGTGAGGGGGATGAGCATGAAGAGCGGGGCTTCATGAACACCGGTATCAACATCGGGCTTCTCGAAGAACGCGGTTGAGATGATCGGGAAGAAATACAGGACGTTTAAGATCGAGCTCGACAGGATGACGGCCAAAAAGACCAGCTGGCCGGCTTCGATTGCGCCAAGGGCAAGATACCATTTGGTGATGATCCCGCAGACCGGGGGCAGGCCACAGACCCCGATCGCCCCGATCGCAAACATCAGCATCGTTATGGGCATCCGTCTCCCGATCCCCTTCATCTCGCTGATATTCTCAATGCCGGTCATGACGATGATGGCCCCGGCAGCAAAGAAGAGCGTGATCTTCATGAAGGCATGGAACGGGATGTGGATCAGGGCAGCGATTATGCCAGAGGGGGTGAGCAGGGCCACCCCGAGGAGGATGTACGAGAGCTGGCTGATCGTGGAGTACGCAAGCCGCTTCTTGAGATTGTCCTGCGAAAGCGCCATCATCGAGGCAACGATGATGGTGAAGGAGGCGATGCTGGCCAGCAGGAGGCCGAGCCCGAGCGCTGAGACCATGTCGATCCCAAACACGTAAAAGACGATACGGGCGATCCCGAACACGCCGGCCTTGACCACCGCTACCGCATGAAGGAGTGCGCTGACCGGTGTGGGTGCAACCATTGCGCTCGGGAGCCACGCGTGGAGGGGGATCCAGGCAGCCTTGGCAAATCCGATGAGGAAGGTGATGAACAGGATGGTCATGAGGAGTGCCGAACCATGCCCGGTCAGGATACCGCCGGGTGCAAACGCCGTCCCGCCGGTCAGGTAATAGGTGATGAGGACTGCAAGGAGGAAGAATATCCCCGCGGTGAGGAGGTAGGCCAGGTATTTCCTGCCTGCCATCCGGGCCTCCTCCGTTTCAGAGTGCACGACAAGGGGGTACGTGGAGAGGGTGAGGATCTCATAACAGATGAACATGGTGAGCAGGTCGGCAGAGAACGCAACGCCCAGTGCTGCGGAGATGGCTACCGAGAAGCAGAAGAAGTACCTTGCCAGGTTCTTCCCGTGGTGCGCCTGCAGGTACCCGATCGAGTAAAAGGAGTTCATCACCCAGAGGCTTGAGGACGTGAGGGCAAAGATGAGCGCGAAGGCGTCGGCCCTAAACGAGATGGAGAGCCCGGGCAGGATCGGGAAGAGTGCCGCATAGGGTTCAGTGCCCGAGAAGACGAGCGGGAGCATCGAGAGGACGCAGGCAAGGGTTGCAAAAGAGGCAAGGATGGTCCAGCCCTCGCGGATCGTCGGGTGATTCCGGAAGATCAGGATAAGCGCCGCGGCAACTGCAGGTATGCATATGGCAAGGACCGGTACAAGCGATGGCTGGTCCATGGGATCAGGTACCCCCGAGAATGCCGGTTACGAACGGCTCGATGACCTCAAGCGGGATGGAGACGAAGATGCCAAAGAGGATGCAGGCTGCGGCAAGGACGAGAGTCGGGACAAGCATCCCGGCCGGGGGATCGCGGGCGGTACTGACCGTGCCCGCGCACACGGTGCCGGGTTCCCTGAAATACATATATTCGATCACTTTCCAGAAGTAGACCGCCGTAAGGAGGCTGCTTGCCAGGATAACGAGGACAAAGATCCACTGCCCGGACTCCAGTGCCCCAAGCGCGATGAACCATTTGCTCATGAATCCCACGGTCGGGGGGATGCCGATCATCGAGGCCGCTGCAATAACAAACGCCGCGGCGGTCAGAGGCATGGTCCGGGCGATCCCCCTGAGATCCTCAATCGACCGTATCCCGGAGGAATAGATGAAAGATCCGGCGATCATGAAGAGGCATCCCTTCATCACGGCATGGTTCAGGATATGGAGGATCCCCCCGGTCACCGCAAGGCTGTCAGCGATGCCGATACCCAGCAGGATGTATCCCATCTGGCTCACGCTTGAGTAGGCGAGCATCCGCTTGAGATCGGTCTGGGAGATGGCAAGGACCGAACCCCCGATGATGGCCGCCGCCGCCATCCAGCAGAAGACCTCCATGACGGGAATTTCAAAGATGATGAAGGCCGGTGTGAAAACCGTAAAGAGGATCCTGATAAGGGCATAGACCCCGATCTTGGAGACCACCGTTGAGAGGAGGACCGTGACCGCCGACGGGGAGTACCGGTAGGCATCCGGCAGCCAGAGGTGCAGGGGGAAGAGTGCCGTCTTGATGCTCAGGCCGATGATGAAGAAGATGAACGCCGTCTGGATGACGGTTGACCCGTACAGGGGCGGGAGGACGCGGGCGAGATCGGCCATGTTCAGGGTGCCGGTTACGATATACAGGTGGCCGATCCCAAGGAGGATGAAGCAGGCGGAGACGGAGCCCATCACAAGGTAGGTGAAGCTGGAGACAAGGGAGCGCTTCTCCCTGCCGAGCGCAACAAGGGCATAGGCTGCAAGCGAGGAGATCTCGAGGAAGACATACAGGTTGAAGAGATCGCCCGTGACCGCAATGCCGCAGACACCGGTGACGAGGAGGAGGAGGACCGTGTAGAACGCCGGGATCTTCTTCTCGTCGATCTCTGAAGGGGTGCTCCGGTGCGAGTACAGGCAGGTGAGTACGCACAGGAAGAGGATGACAACAAGGACAAACCCGTTCAGCTGGTCGATGACATACTCGATGCCCCACGGGGGAAGCCAGTTGCCAAGGTTGTAGTGGAGCGGGCCGGTCTGCATCACCTGTGAGAGGATCAGGAGCGAGATGCAGAACTGGATGACCGTGGTCGCCATCGCGATCGGGAAGCAGAGCCGGCGGTCTGCCCACCCGGCAAGGAGAGTGACGAATGCTCCGACAAGGGGAAGGACAACCACGAGGACCGGGAGGTGATCGGCGATCATTCCTTTGCCTCCATTGCGATGAGCTCGTCCTCTTCGATCGTGCCGTAGGCTTCGTATATCCTGATCACCAGGGCAAGTCCCACTGCCGTAGTGCTGACGGCCACAACGATCGCCGTGAGGATGAGCACGTGGGGAAGCGGGTTCACGTACACTGATGCAGGGTCCGACGTGAGAATGGGGGCAGTCCCGCCAATGATGTCCGAGCTCGAGATATAGAAGAGGAAGATCGCGGTCTGGAAGATATTGAGTCCGATGATCTTCTTTATCAGGTTGCCTTTTGCGATCATCGCGTAGAGCCCGATGAGCATGATGATGACGGCCATGTAATAGTTATACCGCAGGAAGAGCCCGGGCAGGAGCATCTCGATCATGCTGCCTCCTCATCCACGGCCATATCATAAAAGATGGAGGTCATGACCGCCATCACGGTAATCCCTATCCCGATCTCGACTGCCTCTGCCGCAAGACCCCGGATCTCCGGGACGGGGAACGGCAGCGGGAGGAAGGAGTACCCGAGGAAGTTCCCGCCAAAGATGATGCAGAGGATCCCGATTCCGGCATAGATGCCAAGACCGCAGGCAGAGAACAGGACCGTCATCTTCTCCGAGATCCGTTTGCGTGCATCGGCAATCCCGAATGCTATCCCGACAAGGATGAACGCGGAGGCGAAGATGACCCCTCCCTGGAACCCGCCGCCGGCACTGGATGCCCCGTGAATGATCACGTACAGCGCGAAGAGCTGGATGAACGGGACCACGAGCCGGCAGACGGTCCGGATCACCACGTCCTGCTTCATAGCCGGCCTCCCCGACGCAACAGCAGAAGGACCACGACCCCGGCCGTGAAGATCACCGTGAGTTCCCCGAGGGTATCGTACCCCCGGTAATCGGCAAGGATGGACGTGACCATGTTCTTTGTTGCCGTATCGTTATAGGCATCGGTGATGTACCGGTCCGCGACATAATTATAGGACGGGGCTGAGGGGTCGCCAAACGCCGGGATGTCACCTTCGGCCCAGAGGAGGAGCAGGCCGATGAGCAGGACCGAGACCAGTGCCCAGACCTTCAATCTTTCGACCCCCGCGTGGTTCGTGACAGTGCAGCAACAAAGAGGATGGTGGTGATACCCGCCCCGACAGCAGCCTCGGTGAAGCTGACATCGACTGCCTGCATCTCTGCCCACAGAACTGCCATGATCAGGGAGTACACCCCGAGGATGACGACTGCTGACAGGAGGTTCCGGACACTGATGGCGGCAATGGCGCAGATGACCAGGAAGAGGAACAGGGCAAAGTTGAACTCCCAGATCATTCCCGCTCCTCCCCGGGTTTCCATGCATGGTATTTCAGGATATGTGCAGCCCGCACAATGGCATGGGTTGCTGTCGGGCTCATAACATAGAGGAAGATGATGAGCATGAGAAGCTTCACCGCATCGAACGTGAACCCTTCATAGACAATGAGCCCGAGCAGGATCAGCGCCTGCCCGAGCGTATCGCACTTGCCCGAAGCATGGGCCCGGGTGAAGAGATCGGGGAGACGGATGAGGCCGATCGGGCCAACGATCATGAAGAACAGGCCCATGGCGATAAGGATGGCAGTCACCAGGGAAAAAAACCCGATCATCAGCAGATGCACCCCTTCTCAAGGTACTTGGCTATCGCAAGGGTTGCAAGGAAGTTGATCATTGCGTAGGCAAGGGCGATGTCCAAAAAGAGGTTCCTGCCATAGATGTACCCGACAAGGACGAGCAGGAGGATGATCTTCGTCCCGATGGTGTTTGCGGCGATGAGCCGGTTGCAGGCACCGGGCCCGACAATTACCCGGTACAGGCAGAGGAAGAGCGTGCAGATGAGCACGAGGCCGGTTGCAGTAAACAGGTCGATCATTTATGTCTCCGGGAATATCCGGTGCACCCGTTTCTCGATCGATCTCCCCTCGGTGAGATCGCGGGCGGCTTCGGAGGTGAGGGCATGGACCGTATAGGTGCTGCCGATGACATCGATGGTGATAGTCCCCGGTGTGAGCGTCATGGAGTTGGCAAAGACCGTCCGCACGATGTCATCGGAGAACGGGGTGTCGAACGTGACCACCTGCGGGTCGATGGGGAGGTCCGGGTGGAGGACACGATAGGCAACATCGAGGCCGGCTAGCCAGATCTCGAGGAAGAGCCAGCCGCAGTAGTGGGTGAAATGCAGGAGCGTGAGGATCCCGCCACGGACGGGTTTGGTGAAGAGGAGATCGTGGGAGATCACGGCTACGAGCATTGCACAGACTGCCCCGGCCACCAGGTGAAATGCATCGAAGTGAGCGGACAGGAGTATCCAGAATATGAACAGGATACCGAAGGTGACACTGATGCTGATTATCCTCTCTATTCCCTTCATGCGTGACAGCCCCCCGGCATTGTTGTAAGTATTTGACCGGATGGTCTTAAGAAGGTTAAGTTCTCCTGCGTGAGGGCGTGTTGAACCGGCCATTGGACGTGAGCCGGGTTGCCTGCGCTCATCCGAGAGCAGCCCGGGGCAGTCTCCCTGTGGCAGCTTTTTCTCCTGCTGCGGGTTTTCCCGGTTTATGACCGACTCCCCCGGCCGGGCACGGGGAGGGGAGGTTGCCGGAAGATACGCAGCCTTCCCACCACGCTTCTGTGACCGGTAATGCTTTATGCGATGCAGCTCAGGAATCCCTGAGGCATTATGGAGCTCCCCGAATCACCCCACGCGATCCCCGCGGAGACAGTCCGTGACCAGCTCGCCACCGGCCCGGGAGGACTTACTGAGAATGAGGCAGAGGCACGTCTTGCCATCTTCGGGAAAAATTCCTTGACCGAGGAGAAGACAAGCCGTCTTGTCATCTTCCTGCGCCAGTTCAACAGCATCCTTGTCTATATCCTCATCGCAGCTGCGATCGTCTCACTTCTCATATCCGATATCAAGGACTTCTTCATCATCGTCTTCATCATCATGGTGAACAGCACCATCGGGTTCTTTGAGGAGATAAAAGCGGAGGCATCGCTGGATGCCTTGAAAAAACTCACCGAGAGCCGGGTCTCGGTTATGCGCAGCGGGGAGCAGCGCACCATCCGATCAGAAGACCTCGTTCCCGGCGATTACGTGATCCTCTCCGAAGGCGACATCGTGACTGCCGACATCAGGCTCAAGGAGACCTCTTCTCTCAGCGTCGATGAATCCTCGCTCACGGGGGAGTCGCTGCCCGTGACAAAAGATCCAGCAGCGGTCGTTTCCAAAGACGCCCCCCCGTACGATCTCAGGAACAGCCTCCTCTCGGGAACTTCGATCGTCCGGGGAACCGGCAAGGGATACGTCATTGCGACGGGTAAGAAGACCTATTTTGCAGGGATCGCCAACCTTGCACAGGGAAGTTCGCCCGACAGCCCCCTTACGCGTGCCATCAACCATTTTTCAAGGCGCTATATCATCCTCCTCGTAGGGATCTTATCCCTGGTCTTAGCGGCATCCCTCCTCCAGGGAAGGGCGGCTGGGGACATCGCGTACCTTCTTGTTGCCCAGATGGTCTCCGCTGTCCCGGCAGGACTGCCGATTGTTGTCACCATCATCATGGTCATCGGTGCACTTGCCCTTTCTAAGAAGAAAACGCTGGTCCGGTATCTTCCTGCAGTCGAGACGATGGGGAGCGCAACGGTGATCGCTTCGGACAAGACCGGCACCATCACTGAGGGGAAGCTCACTGTCCACGAGGACTTTGCCCTTGATCTTGATGAGCTCATCAACGCTGCGGCGCTCTGCAACGACTCCCATGGCGGGTCCGGAGATCCCATCGATGTCGCCCTCGCACGCTGGGTTGACGGGTACGACCGGATCCGCGAGCAGAACCCCCGCCGCTGGGAGTACCCGTTCGATACCGCCCGGCGCCTGATGGCGACCGCAAACGTGGTCAACGGCGTTGAACGCTTCTATGTCAAGGGGGCGTTCGAGGAGCTGAAGAAGCATGCGGACAATGGCACCGAACTTGGCGAGCTGGAGACGCAGATCGAGGTGATGGCCGGCCGGGGCCTGCGGGTCCTTGCGTTCGGTGCCGGGAAGTGGATATCAGAAGACCCGGCCACATGGCGGTTCTCGATCGTTGGGATCGTCGGGTTCATCGACCCGCCCAAGGAGAGTGCTGCCGATGCAGTCCAGGTCGCGCAGAAGGCAGGGATCCGGGTCATCATGATCACCGGCGACCACCCGCTTACTGCTCGGGAGATCGCCCGTTCGGTGCATATCTGGAAGGAGGGGGACGGTCTCCTCGCAGGCCCCGAGATCGAGGCGATGAGCGACGATCAGGTTGCAAAAGCCCTCAAACACACCACCGTGCTTGCCCGGATCCTTCCCGAGCATAAATACCGTATCGTGAAAATCCTGCAGGAGCACGGGGAGATCGTCACCGTGACCGGTGACGGGGTGAACGATGTCCCGGCGCTTCGGGCTGCCGATCTCGGTATCGCCATGGGTTCGGGCAGCGAGGCGGCCAAGAGCGCCGCCAAGATGGTGATCGTGGACAACAACCTCTCCGTGATCGTGGACGCGATCCGGAACGCCCGTGTCATCGTTGATAACATACGCAAGGTCATCTATTACCTCCTCTCGACCTCCATTGCCGAGATCGTGCTCATCAGCTCGACCGTCTTTGCAGGGCTCCCGCTCCCCCTCCTCCCCATCCAGATCCTCTGGATCAACCTGGTCACGGACGGGGTGCAGGACAAGACCTTCCCCTTCATCAAAGAGGAGGGGGACGTGATGAACCGGCCCCCAAAAGACCCGTCAAAACAGTTCTTCGACGGGAGGCAGATCCGGCGGATCGTCACCTTCGGGCTGGTGACCGGCTCCCTGGGCTGTCTCATGTTCTGGCACCTCCTTGGGCGTTACCCGTACGAACTTGCCATATCGATCATGTTCACCTCGTTTGTCTGCCTCCAGTGGTTCAACGGCCTCCAGGCCCAGCTCGAATACGAGCCGTATTTCCGTAACATCAGGCGCAGCCTCACCATCAATCCCTCCATCTTCGTTGGGATCGGGATTGGTGTTGTCCTCCAGCTGACCGCAATCTATGTTGTCCCGGGGCTCTTTGGCATCGTTCCCCTGGCGCTCGAACACTGGGGATATGTGGCCCTGATGTCGCTCGTCCCGTTTGCGATAGTCGAGGCGATCAAGTGGCTGGAGTACACAAAGACCCACCCTGTCGCACGGGAATGAGGCGGAGTGACGGGACGGGGCCGCTGATAATGACCATACCCTTTTTTGATCCCGGGTCAAGAATAGCTATGCCGGAGTCACGGCAGGAGCGAAAATAACCATGTTCGGCCGGTTTGCCTACCCCTGCAGTCACGCAGGAAAGGTTTTTTCAATCAGCATCGAGCGTGACGGCGAGTTCTACCGCTACCGGCGGGAATGCGACACCGATCGCGTAGAGAAGATCATCGCCTCGGCTGAACCGGCGGTCTATATCCACCCGGTAGAGCCGGTACACCTCCCAAAAGAGGTGACCCGGTTCCTCGAGATCGTCTTTCCCCCCATCGTGATCGAACCGGACTCCCACAAGACCGTATACCTCACCTTCCCCATTGAGATCGGCGTCTTTGTTGCACGAGACGAGGACTACCAGCTCCTCGATGTATTCTCCCGGTGCCTGCCCAAGTACTCCCTATACGGTACACCGGAAAACGGGGTTATCACGCGCTACCACAAAAGCCCGATCTCCGATACGCCGGGCAACCCGGATCCCGCCTGCGAGGGGGTACTGAAGCTCGAGATCCGGAACATGAGCCGGGGATGGGTGGAAGTATCCCATGCCGTCTTTGAATCCTATTTCATGCCCATCTTCTATGACGACACCGTGGCAATGTCCGGTGAGCTTATCATATTCTCAAAGGTGATGGCTGAAACCCGGCTCTCCACACTACCGCTCCATGAAGGAATGGAACTGGCTATCCCGGCCATCAAGGCTCGGAGGATCATTCTTGTGGATGTGGAGAAGAAAACCTTCCTGATGGAGCACGGGGTGAACTGAGCGATGATCGAGATCCTTTCCACGGTGGTATTTGGGACCGTCACGGTCTTCGACCTGATCGTATTCTCGTTTATCGTTGCGGTATCCATGGTCATCGCAAACCTTGCCGGGATGTACCTGAAAAAGAGCCTCACTGACCGGGTTAAAAAGGATGAACTCCAGAAGATCATCCGTATCGTGCAGGCGATGATCCTCCTCATTGGGATCTTCATCAGCCTCCCCAGTTTCAAGGTGGATTTTGCAGAGCTCCTTCTCATCGGGGGGACGGCCGGTATCATCATCGGGTTTGCAAGCCAGCGGCTCGTCACCAATGTCGGGTCGGGTATCTTTTTGATCTTCGAGCGGCCGGTCACCATCGGCGATACGGTCAAGATCGGTGAAACCGCAGGAGTCATTGAGGAGATCCGGGTCCTCTCCACGACCATCAAAACCTACGAGGGGATCTACATCCGGATCCCGAATGAGAAGGTCTTCAACTCCGAGATCACCAACTATGTTGCCAACGTTGCCCGGCGGTTCGAATACAAGGTAGGTATCCGGTACAGCGATGATGCCGGGAAGGCGATGTGGGTGATCAATGAGCTCCTTGATGCGCACCCGTTCGTGTTGAAGAACCCCTCGCCATCGGTTTATGTTGACGAACTGGGCGACAATGCGGTCATCATTATGATCAGGATCTGGGCACCGTCCCGGGAGTGGTGGGCGGTCCGGACCGAGATGCTCTGGAAGATCAAGGTGGCGCTGGAAAACGAAGGGATGTCCATCCCGTTCCCCCAGCGCACGGTCTGGGTGCAGGATACCACGTCATCAGAAAAGAGGCCGGTCTCTTCTGCGGAAGCAGCCAAAGAAGGAACGGACCGTATATAAGGTCCCGATTCCTTTTTTTTCATAGCGGGAGGAGGACTGGCCAGGGGATGCCCGTGCCCGGCTCCATGCTGTTGCCCGAAACGAAACTATTTCGGGTCCTGGGCAACAGAGTACGGGTATTGCATCCTTTAAAGGGAGACAGAACAAATGCCCGTGATTCAGCCAGACTCACTCCAACCAACCGGTATGGACCAGAAGACCCCGTGGCGCTGTGCAGTCTGCGGTTTTGTATTCACCGGTGAGACGCCGCCAAAGGGTTGCCCGGTATGCCACAGCCCGTCACCCGAATTCGTCCCTGACGCCCCCCGGACGCAGCTTACGTATGATGGCAAACCATTCGATGTCCTCATCATCAACGGCAGCACCCACCGGGCGGGAAACACCGGCTTCATGGCAGACCTTGCCGAAGGGGCGCTCCGCGAACGCGGCGTGAGTTATCGTCGCTATAACCTGACCGGACACCATATCGAGTACTGCTGGTGCTGTTATGCGGTCCGGGCGGAATCCTGCACCTACCCCTGCCGGAACAAAAACGACGATATGCCGGCGTTCCATGCAATGCTTGCAGCATCAAAAGCGGTCATCGTTGCCTCCCCGATCAACTGGAACGGCATGTCGGCCCGGCTCAAAACCTTCCTTGACCGGACCACCTGCATGGAGAACCTGTACCATCTCGGCAAACCCGGGCTGACCGAGGGAAAGGTTGTCGGGATCCTGGTCAACGGCCACGAGGACGGGGCCATCAAGACGGGAATGGACATCTGGCTGAACTTCGAGCAGCTCGGGTACATCATGGCCCCGTTCGGCATCGCGTTCCGGACGCACGGGTCGGCGTTCAACAGCAAAACGGACCGGGAGTTCTTCCAAAACGATGAACTGATCGTCCGTCACACGCGGGGGGTTGTGAACAATGTCATCGAGATGCTGCAGCTGGGCATCGAGGAGAAACTGAAAGGGAAACTGGTGCCGGTCACGGAATGAGGGCCCGGATTGCACTTTCAGTACCGGTCTTTTTGGACTCTTTCTTGCTCACCCGTCCTTTTTGCCATCTGCCCCGTTCTGGCACGTATGGTGGACCCGCCCGGCAACCCGTGACAGGTTGATCACAAACGCGATCCCCCTGCCGGGGTGGTGGAGTTCCACTGCCGTGTCGATAGCCGCGAGCACCCGGTCGGTCTTCTCCGGCTCAATGACGGTTAAGATGATCTCTTTCTCCGGTTCGATGGGGATGCCAAGGAAGCTCTGGTTGTCATGGATACCGGTCCCCCGGCCCATCAATACCGTCGCCCCCTCGGCACCGGCCGAACGCGACGCCTTGATGACGGTCTCGGCCCAGCCCCGCTGTACAATCGTTACGATAAGGTCTTTGCAACTTTCACATATCATACATACTCACCTTTCTTTATCCGGTATGCGATACCGAGGATCAGGATGGAGAGGATCGGGCTGAGCGCGATGAGCGCAATGAGCCCGAACCCCTCCGTGATGGGGTTGCCACCCCCGACTTCAACCGATGCCCCGACGGCAAGGGCCATCAGGAATGTCACGGCCATCGGCCCGGTGGCAACACCCCCGGAGTCGAACGCGATGGCAATAAAGTCCGGATCCGTAAATCGCATAAGGACGATGGCAATGAGGTAGCCGCCGATGACGAATGGGAGGAATGCAAAGCCGTACACGATGCGGGCCATTCCGATGGCAACCGCGATGGCCACGCCAAAGGACAGGGCGTACAGGATGAGATTCCCCGGGACATACCCGCCAGACGACTTCTCGATCTGGTAGCAGAGCACCCTCACTGCCGGTTCGGCATACGTGGTCAGGAACCCGAGCAGGAACCCGAACGGGATGAGGAGCCAGAGCTGCTCAAGTCCCCCGAAGTATGCGCCGATCTCCTGCCCGGCCGGCAGAAACGCTATCTTCACCCCCTGGAAGAAGAGGACCATCCCGATGAGGGTGATGGTGATGCCCTTGAAGAGGCCGAAGATGTACTCCCGCGGCAGCTGGAGGGAGAGGAACTGGAATACCACAAAGAAGATAACAAGGGGAGAAAGAGCCTGGAGCACCTCAACTATCACGTGGTCGACACCGGCAAGAAGGATCTCGGCAGCCATCAGCCCAGCACCCCCAGGAGCATGACCCCCAGGATCGGGCCAATCGAGGCAAGGCCGATGAGCCCGAACCCGTCCTTGAGCGCCGACCGGCCGCCAAGGACCGAGCTCACGCCGATGCCGAGCGCGAGGATGAATGGGACGGTGACGGGGCCGGTGGTAACCCCTCCCGCGTCAAAGGCGATCGGAAGGTACTCTGCCGGGGTGAAGAACGAGAGGATGAGGACTGCCGCATACCCGGCACAAAAGAGCCAGGCTATCGGCACGTTGTAGAGGATCCGCAGGATGGCAGTCGCGACAAAGAAGCCCACGCCAACAGCGATGACAAGGATGAGGGGGTTCTGCGGGATCGTGCCATTCGAGACCGTCTGCACCATGGAGGTCAGGACCCGGACATCGGGCTCGGCAATGGTTGCAAGGAGTCCGAAGAGGAACGCGACAACCACGATGAGGATGACGGACCCGGACTTCGGCATCTCGGAGCCGATCGTCTCGCCCATGGGAAGCAGGCCGATCTTCACGCCGAGCAGGAAGAGGGCGATCCCGATGACGACCATTGCGCTCCCGAGCAGGAACAAAAGGATGGTCAGGAGGGGAGTCTTCATCAGGAATACCTGAATTATGATGATGACGGCAACGATGGGGGCAACAGCCTGCGTCACCTCCCGGACCATGTGTCTGACATCACGAAGCATACGGGTGGCTCATCCTGCGTCATGTTTCCTGAAGAACCGGCGGCTGAACACCCGGACATCCAGGCAATTTTTCCCCGTCCAAAGTTACGGCCCGGCCCTTCCATACAATCCTCTGACCTCCTGCCTGAAAACTGTTGTTGTCCTCCATACTCTTCCGCGGGATAGGCGAGGACCGTAGTGCATTTGTAGGCGGGTCTTTTCGCAGGCTCCGCATCATCGGACTCGGTCAGCACATCCACCCAAAGTTTATCAGAATTCCCGGCACTACTAAAGATACCGTTAAAATAAAGGGCGACAGATAATCTGCCGCCCCCACGATCTGACGGGTTTTTCCTTCACAGCGCCGGAGGTTACGCTGCCATGATCCCTTCCGTCGATTACCTGATCATCGGGGCTACTGCCCTTGTTATCATCAGCATCCTTGCCAACAAGGTGTCGGGAAGACTTGGCGTCCCCTCACTCCTGATATTTATCCTCGTCGGCATGCTGGCCGGATCGGAGGGGCCGGGCGGGATTCATTTCGATAATCCATTCATCGCCCAGTCCATCGGGGTCGTTGCTCTAACTCTCATCCTCTTCTCCGGGGGTATCGACACCCGGTGGACGGAGGTCAAACCGGTCTTTAACAAAGCCCTTGCTCTCTCAACGGCAGGGGTTGTAATCACCGCTCTTCTCATCAGCATTGCGGCGGTCGTCCTTCTCGGGTTTTCGCCTCTCGAGGGGTTCCTCCTTGGTGCCATTGTTTCATCAACGGACGCCGCAGCGGTCTTTGCCACGCTTCGTTCGCGGCGTGCAAGCCTCAAAGGAGAGGTTCGGCCCCTTCTTGAGTTTGAGTCCGGCAGCAACGACCCCATGGCAATCTTCCTGACCATCGGGGCGATCATGCTCCTCACCCAGCCCGGGATATCCATATTCGCCCTCATCCCGCTCTTTGTGCAGCAGATGGCAGTCGGAGGCCTCTTCGGGTATGGGTTCGGGAAGGTAACCGTCTGGCTGATCAACGCCCTCAAGCTGGAATACGAGGGGCTTTACGCGGTTCTTACCCTCTGCACGGCGCTCCTCATCTACAGTATGACTGCCCTCCTTGGCGGCAACGGGTTCCTTTCGGTCTACATCGCCGCCCTTGTCATCGGGAGCAGCACCATCGTCCACAAGCGCAGCCTGATTCGGTTCCACGAGGCGATCGCCTGGCTGATGCAGATCACCATGTTCCTTGCACTCGGCCTTTTCGTCTTCCCTTCCCAGCTCCTGCCGATCCTCGTCCCGGGCATCATCATCTCCCTTATCCTGATCTTCATTGCACGGCCGGTCGCCGTCTACCTCTCACTCATACCGTGGAAGATGAACAGGAACGAGAAGATGATGGTCTCGTGGGTAGGCCTGCGGGGCGCTGCCCCCATCGTGCTTGCCACGTTCCCGCTCCTCGCTGCAGTTCCGCAGGCAAACATGATATTCAACCTCGTCTTCTTTACCGTCATCATGTCCGCCATCCTCCACGGGACCTCGATCCCCTTTGTCGCCCGGATGCTCGATCTCTCATCCCCGGTCCCGATCCGGTCCCGGTTCGGTATGGAGATGGACGAGAAGGAGGACCGGGTGAACGAGCTCTTCGAACTGGAGATCCCGCACTGTTCTCCAATCATCAACAAACAGATCGTCAATATCGGCCTTCCCGCTGGCACTCTCATCATCCTTATTGCAAAGGGCAAAGACCAGATCTCCCCCAGTGGAAGTACGGTGATCGAGTCCGGGGACACGCTCCTCATCCTGACTACCGCAGACAGAAAGGACGAGGTGAGGAAGATCGTCCTTGGCAGCGCCGCAGTGGTCGGGGAGCCGGAGCTGGATCTCCCGGACTGGGGGTTCGGGACAAAAAAAGAGTGAATCCCCAAATAACGAGATCCTTTTGGTCAAAATCCCGCTTTACTCATGCCACGATGAGAGCAACCGGGCATGGCAGAATGGCGTGATTCCTGAAAGGAGAAATGGTGGGGGCCCTCATAAGAGTATTCCCCGCATCCTGCAAGCCCGTCAGTCCCGTGCATACGCGGCAGTCATGCTCCCGAGGGAGTCACGTATCTCCGTTGTCAGTTGTGCATCGGTGAACCGCCACTTCCAGTTCCCCTGACAGGTTCCGGGCCGGTTCATGCGGGACGCTGCCCCGAGCCCGAGAAGATCCTGCAAGGGGATGATGACCGTATCTGCCACGGTAGACATTGCAAGGCGGATGAATGCCCGGCTCAGTTCATCGGCAGGGATATCGCAGCCGAAATACTGGCGCATCCGGGCGCGATGATCTGCGGTTGCCTCCTCCTCAATCCAGCCCCGTACCGGGTTGTTGTCATGCGTGCCGGTGTAGAGGTAACAATCCGGAATCACGTTGTGGGGCAGGTAGGGGGTATCCGGAAACCCATCCTCGAAGGCAAAGAGCAGCACTTTCATCCCCCGGATCTTAAATTTCTGCATCACCTCCCGGACGTCGGGGGTGATGGTGCCCAGGTCCTCGGCAAAGACTGGCAGGCGGGGAAATGCCCGCGTGCACGCGGTGAGGAGGTCATCGGCAGGCACCGGAACCCACCTGCCACCCGCTGCCGATGCAGACCCGGCCGGGACTTCCCAGCAGGCGACAAGGCCGCGGAAATGATCGACCCGGACGATATCGAGAAGTGAGAGAGTATGCCCGAGCCTCTGGATCCACCAGGAGAAATTGTCGGACTTCAGGGCATCCCACTGGTACACCGGGGTGTTCCAGAGCTGGCCGGTTGCGCTGAAATAATCCGGGGGAACCCCTGCTACCACGGTTGGCTTGCACTCGCCGTCGAGCTTGAAATATTCCGGGTGCCTCCACACATCTGCACTGTCATGGTCTACGTAGATGGGGATGTCGCCGATGAGCGTGATGCCATGATTGTTGCAGCAGGTCCTGAGCCGCTGCCACTGGTCATGGAAGACATACTGGAGAAACTTTGTCCGGTCGATCTTTTCATGCAACCGTTCCCTCTCCGCTTCAATGACGGCGGGGTTACGGTTTTTCAGACCATCGGGCCACTGGTTCCAGGTCTGATCCGGCCGATCTGACCGGATGGCAGAGAAGAGCGCGAAGTCGTCAAGCCACCCCGCGTTCTCTTTGCAGAACCGTTCGTACTCCGGTATGCCCCCGCTACGGCTGAACCGGTCGTATGCTTGAGAGAAAAGCGCCTCCTTGTAGGGGATCACGGCCGGAAAATCGACCCGGGAACCGGGAAAATCCGGGGGATTAGCAAGATCGGATGGATCAATGAGACCATCTGCTGCCATCAGTTCCGGGCTGATGAACAGGGGGTTGTTTGCAAACGCCGATATGCTGTGATACGGGTTGTCGTCATGAGCAGGATCGGTCACGGTCAGGGGGAGGATCTGCCAGTACTTCTGCCCGGTTGAACTCAAAAAATCCACAAACCGGCAGGCCGCCGGCCCGATATCCCCGATGCCGTACGGTGACGGCAGGGATGAGATATGCAGGAGTATTCCGTTCCCCCGGGGTTTCATTCAGACCATCCTACCAACAAGAGATGCCGGTGGGAAACGGTAAAAAACTATCCCCGCGATTCCGGGCTGCCGGATACCCGTCATCCTTCCACGATGATATTAAACAAACAGGCCGAA
>DUHF01000266.1 GCA_013331015.1 Methanoregula sp. | reverse complement strand
TCGAGGTTGAGCCGACCGGATCGTTTAAGAACTTCACCGGTTTCAACGTGGTTATCGGGCTTAACCGGTGGTGGTCAATGATCTCCACGATCTCCGCTTCACCGATCCCGTCCACTGCCTGGGAGACCTCGTTGTGGTCGAGGAGGATGACATGACGCCTCACGTCATCGAGCAGCGTGGTCCGGGTCAGGACGCCGGCAAGTTTCCCGTCGGCGGTCACAACACAGGCAGCCCGGAATTTCGAACCGGAGACTACCTGCCGGGCATGGGCGAGCGTGTCCGATAAGGCAAGGACGGGCACCCCGCGCTCCATGACATCCCGTGCGGGAAGAGAGAGGTTGATCATCCTGCCAACGCCAAAGGCATCGAGCGGGGTTGCAAGGACCGGGACCCCTTTCTTCTCCGCAGCCGTTGTCACCCGTTCCCCGGCCGGCGCACCCTCAGCAATGATCAGGCAGGCGATCCCGGCCGAGATGAACGCGAGCTGGGCCGGCTCATCGTCCCCGACAACGGCAATGTCCTTATTGGTCATCCGGGCGAGGGTGACATGCAGGGCGTCGATGGCAATATGGACCCGGCCCTCCAGGAGGCGCGGGGATGACACCATGACCTCCGCGCTCAGGATCCGGGCCAGGGTCTCCACTGCAACCGGGGTCATCGTCAGTTCGGCAAGGTGGATCTTCTGGAGGTAGGCAGCAGCAAGGGCGTGCTCGCCGATCATGCCAACGGGTTTTCCCAAACTGTCCGTGATGACCACATTCCGGATTGCTTCCTTTTTCATCAGACCTGCAACATCGACGGTCGGGACATCCTCATGAAGGGAGAAGACAGGTTTGTAGCTGATATCCGAGAGCCGGGGTTCAACCGAGGGGATGAACGCCGGGCTCTCGATTTCGAACCGTTCCAGCATGTACCGGGTCTCGGGGTTCAGCTCACCGCACCGGGCCGGGACGTACCTGCCCGGTTCGGACCGGTTTTTAAAATCTGCGTACCCGATGACACTGGCGATGCTGTCGGTGTCGGGTTTCTGGTGTCCGAAGAGAAAGATCTGGTTCATGGGAGTCCTGGTCGCGTTCCTTTTCCTGTTTTTTTGTATATAGTTGCTTTTAAAGTTCATAAGGTACGGCAGGGAAAACCAGGCTCTTTGCTCATTCAAGGGAGGAAGATAACCCATGAATTCAGTATCCAGAATATTGTTTGAGCCACCGCGGGTGCGCTCCTTCGGAAGTGAAATCCATCGCAGGGGGTTTTTAGGGTGTAAAGCCCTCATCATCATCTTTACCGAAATTCGGGTTTACCCCCACAAATCAGCGAAGAGCAAAAACAATGATGCCGGAACCGGAGGCAGTCACCAGCCCGGATCCGAAAATTTGGGCTCTTTAGAAATCAATCCTGAAGCAACTTTTTGTGGTATTGTGAGGGTGACCCCCTCTCTCCCCCATAGGGGGAGGCAACATGCGGGGGCAANNGGGGCAAGCCCCCTTGACCCCCGGTTTAACATCCATCATCAGTCACCCATGAACGGCATGCTCCACAAAGGCGAGGGTCGACGAGACCCCGAGCGCCCGTGGCCCCCTCACAATCCAATATCATTCATGGCAGCTTTTCTAAAGAGCCGGAACATTTGTAAAAAAACCGGCATGAACACCCGTTCACGCCCGCTTCACGAAAATTGCGGTCACTTCCTCTTCCACAACCACGCTTCGTAGCAGAGGAGGACGAGGATGACCAAGATCCCGCCTAAGAAGAACGCCAGTGCGGTATCGGGCGATGTGGTGGTCCCCAGGTCGATTGCACCACCATACGCTGCCTTGGCAGTCATGATCTCCTCGCCGCCGGCCTGCCGGTCGGCAACGGCCGGTGACGGGGGGGATGCCAGGGCAAAATTCTCCGCAGCATCGGTCATCCCGTACATCCCGGAGAAGAGCGGGCCGAATGCCATAATCCCGATCGTTGCCACAAGGACAATGGCAAACAGCGACGCATACTTCAGGATCAGGGACCGGACCGGGGACTGGCGCGGTGCAACGATCAGGAGCTGGTTGGTCAGCGAATACATCTTCACCTCGCGGCCCTTGACGCTGTACCGGGTCTCTGCCACCGCGATGAGACCCGCTTCAAGCAGGTTCTCGACATGGTACTTGACCGTATTCATGGGCTGGGAGAGGTGTTCTGCAATATCGGCAAGGCTGGTCGGGCCCTCGGCAAGCTGCTGGAGGATATCGTTTGCGGTCTGGCTCGACATTGCCCGGGCTATCTTCTGCGCCCGTTCATCGCCAGGTTCCAGCACCAGGATATTTTCAGCCATTGATCGATGAGATGATCCGTTCTTTTCCAACCTTCAAGGCAAGGTCCAGCTGGGCGGCATCCGGCCCGCCACCCTGGGCGAGCGTGGGCTTGCCCCCGCCCTTGCCACCCAGCAGGCTGCAGACCTGCCCGATGATCTCGCCGGCATTCACCCGCGGGTCGCCGGAAGCAAGGACCACCCGTACCGGTTCGCCGCCGGCAAGCAGCGCAACCCCGCCCTTTTCGGCAATACTCCCGGCGATTGCCGAGAGGTCTTTTGCCGCAAGATCAATTCTCTGGATAACAACCGGGATGCCGCCGATGGATTCGGGAACGAGGGTCTGCACTTCCAGTTCAACAAGCCGGGTGCTCATCCGCTCAATATCTTTGCGCTGGTCCTTCCATTCCGAGAAGAACCGCTCGACCGTTGCGGGCAGGTTCTCCTGCTGGACGGACAAGGTATCGGCAGATGCGGTGACGATTCCTTCAAGGTGCTGCATGTAGTAGATCGCGGCAATGCCTGCCGCAAACTCGATCCGCTCGATACCGTCCTGGATGTGCTCGACGCGGATGATCTTTAAAATCCCGATCTCTCCCGTGCTCCGGCAGTGGGTCCCGGCACAGGCCTCGATGTCGCCTGCCACCTTTACCACCCGGATATCCCTGCCCGGCGGAACACCGCCCTGGTAGAGCGAGAACCCGTATTTCTGCTCGGCCCGGCCCCGTTCCTCGACCCCAATCTCGACAGGCTGGTTGGCCATGATCATCCGGTTGGCCGCAATCTCGATCCGGTGGAGTTCGTCGGCCGTGATATGCTTGAAGTGGCGGATATCGATGCGGGAGCTCTCGTGCCCCTTCTGGGCGCCGGCCTGGTGGATGTGGGCCCCCAGCACCTCCTTTGATGCGTGGAGGAGGACATGGGTTGCGGTGTGGTGGCGCATGAGCGACCAGCGCCGCTGTTCGTCCACCATCCCCTTCACCCGGTCGCCACGGCTGAGCATACCGCCGCTGACATGATGGAAGATCACCTCGCCCACCTTGACGACATCGTCTACGTGGACCATGCTCTCAGCGGAGACGAGCGTACCGGTATCGGCCGGCTGCCCGCCGCCCTCAGGATAGAAGATGGTCTGGTCGAGCACCGCGTAGTTGTCGAAGAAGTCGAGCACGACCGCCTCGAATTCGATTGCCGAAGGCTGCTCGTAATAGAGTTTTCTTGTTGGCGGGAGGCTCTGCACCCGGTCTTTGTACTTCGCGGTCTTGTCCTCTGCAACCGCCTCCTTCTTGGACTCGGAGTGCTGGTCGGCGACAATCGAGTAGAAGTTGTCCGGCAGATCAACGACTGCCCCCTCCTTTGCAGCGATATCCTTGACCATCTCGGGCTGGATGCCGTGGGAGTCATACAGGGTGATGATCTCGGCAAGCGGCACGCGCTGGCTCTTTGCCTTGTAGGTCTTTGCCAGCTTCTGGACGATCCTCGTGCCGCGTTCGAGGGTAGCGGCATACTTCTCTGTCTCGCGGTCTACGATCTCCCGCACAACCGAGAGGTCCTGCTCGAACTTCTCCATGCCTATGATCCGGATCTGCGCCTCGATCAGGTCAGCGAGCGGTTCTGATATTTTGAGCTCGTGCATCATCCGCAGGGTCCGGCGGATGACGAGACGGGCAAGGTAGCCCTCGCGGACATTGGAGGGGACGATGCAGTCGCCGAGCATGAAGGCAAGGCACCGGGTGTGGTCAACGACCGCATAGACCTTCTCGACCGGCGTTATCATCTTGTCGAGCTTGTCAGGAGAGATCTCGATTGCGGCTGCCACTTTCTTTCGTAAGTTGAAGAGGTTGGTGCCCGAGATGTCCATGAGCCCGGCATACTTTGCGTTGAGGGCAAGGATCCGGGTATAGTCCGGGTTGTCGAGCATGTGGCTGAGGCCGGCCGCGCTCATCACCCGGCTGACCATCTCGGGGAAGACCGCATCATAGATGGTTGGCGAGCCTTTCGAGGCCCAGACCAGCCGTTCGAGCCCGTACCCGGTGTCAACGATCCGGAGTTGCATCGGGTAGTACATCTCACCCTTGAGATCGTAGCCCTGCTCTTGTGTCTTCTGCTTCCCGAGGCTCATGAAGACGAGCGTTGCAACCTCGAGGCCGCCAATGAGGACTTCCACGCTCGGGCCGGCGTTCCCGCCACCCATCCACGGGTTCTCCTTGTAGGTGACTTTGGTGATGTCGCCTCCAATAGATGCGATGAACTGGTCGCAGAGCTCGACGGTCCGGTCCTTCCAGTAGATCTCTTCATTCGGGGTATTGAAGGCGTGGTGCGCCA
>DUHF01000208.1 GCA_013331015.1 Methanoregula sp. | reverse complement strand
TAGAGGAGAGAGGGGGTCACCTTCACAAATTCCACTGAAGCGTTTCTAAAAAGGATTTCCCATGAAAATCACAAAAAAAGATGATGGGGGCAAAATGCCCCCAAACCCCCGTTTGCGATGAACGGCCGCCGCCCCGAAGGGCGCCCCGCGGCGGCTTCAATTCGGTTTTTATGAAATGCCCCACCAGATTTTGTCCGTCCAGAGAGTCCCGTATTGAGTCCCCGCGGAGCGTTATCGCACCCGCAGCCCGACCATTGCGCGGACGCTTAAGGTCCTCGCCGCCCCCATAAGGAGCGAGAAGGATACGGGCGAGGACGGTTGTGTTCAATTTTTTTCAACCGATTTTCATCATTCGGGTGTGAACCGATATTGTTCATGCCCGTTTCTACAGACCGAAAAAAACCTGCCCCCTTTTTTCGTTCGTCTTTTTCACCGTCTCCTGCAATTGACTGCCTCGCTGTTCTCTCTTTCTCTCCCCATTTTCTGAATTCCTGAACTCCATCTGGTTATTATCTCCCAGCCGTAGTATCACGGCAAGACCGGTGAGAGGAGCGGAATGCGGTCAGGGGTATCCTGTCCCGGGACAACCGCTGTGCTGGTTTTGAAGGAATGATGCAGATCCGGGCGGCAAATATCCTTCTGGTCGTGCGAAATCAAACCCTCCGATATTATCAGCCTTTAGAGGAATATTTGAGTTAACCTATCGAGGTATCCCATGGAAGACGAGAAGATCTGCCCGTTCATGAGCCGTCCGGCCGACAAGACCAGTACTGCTGCATTCATTCCCTGCCAGAAGGAACGGTGCATGGCATGGGTGCCCGAGTACCGCATGACGCCCAGCGGTATCATGCGGGCCCACTGCAAGATCATCGGGCTCGAAGCCGGGATGTAAAAGCCGGGGGATGGCCGGTTCTCCTGCCGGTCAGAAATCACCCGTGGGCAATTTATTTTTCCTCGTCCCATGGCCGGAGCAGTCTCTCTTTTTTTAAGGTGATCTCCGGAACCCGTTTGGCCGTACCCCATTCCGGCTCATCCAGTACCCGGTCCGGGACTGCTGCAAGCACCGACACAGCAGTGTCCGGGATCTCGCCGGAACGGAGGGGAGGCAGGATGACCGGGCGGGGCCGGGACTGCAACTCTTCGGCGGTCTCGTGCTCCCCCAGAATTACAAACGTGTCGGTTTCCGGTGGTATCGCCAGGGGTTTGGCCGGCAGGTCCGCAAGCTCGTAGGGGCGTAACGGCGGCATTGTTATCCGGCGGTCCTTGCTCATCGCACTCATATTTCCAAAAATCCGCTTGCATGCAGGGCAATAGATCCCCCTGCCACGGAGATGGTCGCAGGAATATCAGCACCCGGCAGGCCCGGAACGATCGTTGATGCAACCGCGATGACGATGACTCCGGCAAAGAGAACCCAGAGGGTTGCCGGCATCCAGAAGAGCGGGCTTTTTCCGGTGAACGCTGTGCCGCCACGGTTGATTCCCCGGGCGGTATTGTACGCCGTGGTGATGGAGTATACCCAGATGACCAGCATCAGGAGACCGGTTACTGCGGCTATCGCCATCAGGATCATCTCGGAACCCCGGACCATAACCATCAGCATAAGGCTGACAACCACGATCCCAAAACCTGCGGCAATCACGTAGATCCCTTCAGCAGTCCTGCCGTTATACCACTGTCCCCACCCGGGGAAGAGGAATGCACAGGCAGCAGCAAGGAGCGGGTTGCGGAGATCCTTCTTCCTCTCGCTCCTGCGGGATTGCACCGATGGCCGGGAACTGCCGGGCGAAAACGCAAAGGAATGCCCGCAGTACGGGCAGGAATCATTATCGGCTGCGGTCAGCTGCGAACATTCCGGGCAGGATTTCAGGTCCATGCGAAAACACCTATACAGATATCAGGATAAATCGTTATAAAACAACCGTTTTAATTTTTTTAACCCGATAGAAATTTTCCCTGCGTGACTCGTCCCTCACCTGCCACTTTCACCCCGCCCTTACCCCCTTCCCAGTATCCTGCCTGCATGATCAGTATCCGGTGATGCGACATGAGACGGATGGAACTCGATACCGTGATCCTCCGGTGGAAGAAGACCACCCGGGCACTGAAGATCCACGAGCAGGAGTACGGGCGGCACCTGACGGATGTGCTCGAACGGGTGACCGATGCCCAGCTGGTACATTTCCAGGATCCGGTTGAGGCAGCCGCGTTCTTCTGCATGCTCGACCTGCTGAAGCGGACCCGGGAGCGTGCCGGTCCTGGTGTAGCGATGATGGAACCCGGAGGTACGGAACAGCGCCCTTCACCGGGTTTCTTCTGACCGGCAGCGGCCAGGCCCGGGGGGCTTTCCGGTGACCCTGTTGTGGAGGGGTTCACCCGTACTTGAGCAGGAATGAGATGAGAAGGAACCCGAAACCAAGGAAGCAGAGCAGGAAGAACTGGAAGTAGAGGGAGTCCATGAGGGACGGCAGCGCGAACTGGAGCCCGGCCCAGAGCACCGTGGAGAGGATGATGGCGATGACGATTGTCAGGGGGCTGATCCCCGATCGCTTCTTTTTTAGTTCCAGCACAAGTGGGTATCTGCCTCCATAATTTATGAGAGTTACGCAAAATCCCGCAGGTATCCTCTGCGAACCGCGAAAACCCGGTCCCGTCCGGATGCCCGCGTTCCTCTACTGCCGGGGTGGCAGACTTCCCGTTACGGTAAGGTTGCGGGACTGTCGGCAGCGTTTTCGCAGGGCATACCCGCTGAGCACCCCCGCGAGTGCACCGGCACCGGCAAATCCCGGTGTCCGGGCAGCGGCCCCCGCTCCCTCATCCGGCATGTCCTCCCCGCCGCCCGTGGCACCGGGTGCAGAAGACAGCGTGATCTGCACGGGCGCTGGCCGGGATGTTACTGCCGGTGGAGCACTTCGGCCCGGCTCCGGTTCCCGCAGGGCAAAGACATGAATGATCGGCTGGTCACCGTCAGCAAAGGGTTCGGCGATGTACAGGATGCCCCGTTCGCGGTCGAACGCTACTGCCCCGACATGCATCTTCTGCCAGGCCTCGGTGATGTGCCAGAGGTACGGGTCAAGGTTCATCTCCGCGTACGGCTGGGGTTCGTGGGGCGCCAGGGTGCCTGCAGCGACCCGGGCAAGGTCATCGGGGCTGTAGAAGTACAGCACGCCCTCAAACGACTCCGCCCACCAGCCGCGTTCATCGTGCGGGGCCGGGGGAAAGTCGGGG
>DUHF01000253.1:2213-3524 GCA_013331015.1 Methanoregula sp. | reverse complement strand
CGAACCGTTCCAGTTTCAAAAGCGCCAGTCCCTTGTCATAATGGGGCTGCGCACTGTCCGGCTTCAAACAGATGCTCTTGTCAAACGAGGCGATGGCCTCTTCATACCGGCCGAGTTTTGCCAGGAGTGCTCCTTTCTGGAATGAAGTCTGCGCATTTACCGGATCATGAGTAAGGGCCCGGTTGTATTCCATGACAGCATCCTCGTTCCTGCCCAGTTTTGCAAGCGCGTACCCCTTGTGGTAAAGTGCGTCAGCAAATCCCGGACTGATGTGGATGGCATGATCGTACGCGGCTACAGCCTCGCTGAAACGACCGAGGCTGGCATAGGAGATCCCTTCCTGGTATGCAGCGGAAGCACAGTCGGGGTCAAGAGCAAGGGTGTTCTCAAAAGAGTCGACTGCTTCCTTGTGCCGGCCAAGGCGGGCAAGAGCAATGCCCCGGTAATACCAGGAGCCGGTATGGTTGGAGTCGAGATCAAGAGTCCTGGCAAGGGCAACGAGCGCATCCTCATACCGGCTCTGGAAGACGCTCGATACCCCTTTGCGGTACCAGGCATCGGAGTTTTCCGGTTCAAGGGAGAGTGCATGGTCAAAATCGGCATTTGCTTCACGATATTCCTTGAGGTGGAAGAGTGCAAGACCGCGCTGGTACAGGATTGCAGCTGATGACGGGCCGGTCTCTAACGCTTTTGTGAACGCTTCAACCGCATCCGGATGCCGGGAAGTCTGGGCATAAGAGAGCCCCAGGTGCAAAAGGGCATCCGGCATTTCGGGATTGAGCGTAAGTGCCTGCTGGAGGGCCAGGATCGCTTCATTATACCGGCCAAGTTTGTAGAGTGCGATGCCCTTGATTGCCCAGATGTCGGCATGGCCCGGCTCGTGGCGGATGAAGGTGTCTGCTGCCTCGACTGCGGCTTCGGATTTGTCCTGCCTTGCAAGGATGAAGCCCTTGTAATACCAGACCCAGATGTCGTCAGGATCAAACAGGCAGGCTTTGTCAAAGGCGACAAGAGCTTCATCGAACCGGTTGATCTCGTATAACGAGATGCCCTTGTTGTAAAAAGCCCGGGCATAATCAGGAACGATCTCTATGGCTTTGTCGTAAGCGGCGATCGCTTCCTGGTGACGGCCCATGTCGGCAAGGGCGATACCCTTGTTATAATAGACCTTGGCATGGCGCGGGTCAACCATGAGAGCATGGTCGTAGGCACTGATGGCATCCTTGAACCGGCCGAGTTCATAGAGCGCGATCCCTTTGAGAATCCATGCCTCGGCATTATCGAATTTTATCGCAAGCAGTCGTTCGCAGG
>DUHF01000253.1:0-2113 GCA_013331015.1 Methanoregula sp. | reverse complement strand
ATACCCTTGAAATAATGCGCTTTTGCGAGATTGGGGAACAGTGCAAGACCCCGGTCGAACATGACAATGGCTTCCTGGAATTTTCCAAGGTCATAGAGTTCAATGCCCTGCCGCATCAGTGCTTCCGCATCACTCTTGTTCATGAATATGGCTACCTCTCGTCTGAACTATTCGATATTTTTTTGCTGGCCGCAATGGATCTCCGGTGCACCGAAGATCTTTTATCCTGTATACAGGTTGTATGAGGGCGGCATATACCCTTTCCGGTACTTAGATATTGTCTGTACTCATTTATGAATCCTGTTTTTATACCGGTTGTATGATTAAAGAGAGAGCGGAGGGAAAAGATTCGCAATGATTTATTTATGCAATTCCGAGCCTGCGGATGACCCGTGCAAGTCTTCTGATACCTTCGCGGATCATCTCTTCTGATGAGTTCGAGAAATTGATCCGCAGGGTATTGTCACCCCCGCCATCGATGAAGAACGGTCTGCCGGGTAAAACTGCCACCTGCTCTCTGATGGCGGCATCAAAGATGTCCATGGATGAGATGCCGTCCGGAAGTGTCACCCAGACAAACATGCCACCCTCCGGCCGGGTGCACCGAACCGATTCCGGGAACTGCTCATGGATGAGATCCTGCATGAGCCTGCACCGTTTGCCATATGTCGACTGTATCGTCCGGATATGGAGATCGATGTCCGTATGCGAGAGGTATTCGAACGCAATTCGCTGGCAGAGATAATTGGAGTGGAGATCGGATGCCTGCTTTGCGATGACCAGTTGTTCCATGACCTCCTTTGGTGCAACAATCCAGCCAAGGCGCATACCCGGAGCAAGGATCTTGGAGAACGATCCGGTGATGATGGTCTGCTGTGGAAGATACTTACGGAACGAGGGTAAGGATATCCCTGAGAAATTCAGTTCCCCGTAGGCATCGTCCTCGATAAAGAAGGTTCTGGTCCCGGCAAGGACTGCGGCTACTTCACTTCGCCGTTCAGCCGAATAGGTTATCCCGGACGGGTTCTGGGAGTTCGGGACGCCGTAGAAGAATTTTGGCCGGTATTTTTCGATAACCTCAACTAGCATCGAAGTATCCGGGCCATCCTCATGGAGGATGACCGGGTGGAACCGGGGCTCATACAGCGAGAATGCCTGGATTGCCCCGAGATATCCGGGCCGCTCGATAGCGATGCTGTCATCCTTGTCGATAAAGACCTTGCCGATGAGGTCAAGACACTGCTGGGAACCGTTCGCGATAAGGATCTCATCTGCCGGAATATCGAGTCCCAGCCGTTTTTTGTACAGGTCGGCAATGAACTGGCGAAGAGGAAGGTAACCCTCGGTGGTGGAATACTGTAACGCGATCTTTCCATCCGCTGCAAGGACCCGGCCGGCCGCTTCAGCGATTCCCGGTACATCGATGAGATCGGGGCTTGGGAGTCCTCCGGCAAAGGAGATGATTTGGGGGTCTTCGGTCACCTTGAGGATCTCGCGGATGAAGGACTTTGGGGTCTTTGCCATCCGGGATGCAAATAGGGTATTCCCGCACGGGATCTCTGCGGGTGCGGACAGGAAAGATTCCTTCTGGTTCATGGTTCACCGTCTTGTCCTGAAGTATTGGCCGCACAGGTGGATGAAGGTGATTGAAGAGGGAGCGGATTATCCCTGTGAATCCGCGATTGCTGCACTTTCACATCGCGCGCGGCTCATGCTCATAGTATAATCGGCCAACAATATGCTATGACCGATACATCTGCGGCACGGGAGTATCCGGCTCAGGCGGACCCTGCCAGCCCGGAAAAGATACGCGAGAAGTTTTTCGACACGTTCGGGCTTGCCCTGACCCTTCCTGACGATGCGGTCCGGAAGCGGTTCTCCCTTACCTCCGATGGCGATCTCGTGATGATCCTGAAATGAAAAACCTGTTCAGGGAACCGGTTTGGCCGGCATACGCATGCGGCATATCGTGAACGATCTACCGTTGCCAGTCCGGCCCTCCCCGCTGCCGGTGCATGGATCCCACATGGAATATGGGGGCAGAAGATGACAATCAAGAGAGAGAATAAGCCAGAAGAGGTGTTGACCAAAAGAATTCAAGCCTATGCCGAGA
>DUHF01000205.1 GCA_013331015.1 Methanoregula sp. | reverse complement strand
GCCGTTATCAGCCCGGCAGCATCATCAGCGTACCGGGAGATCGCGGGTGTCGCATTGTTGTCACCACTGTATCCCATTCCCCGGGGATCGTAGATATAGACATGATAGCTTGATGCAAGGATGCCAAGGAAGGTCTCGTTCCACTGGCTGTTCATGGTAGCGCCGAATCCCGGGATCATCAGGATCGGTTCGCCGGACCCGAATTCCCGGTATGCCAGGGTCACCCCGTTGACCTGGGCGTACTGGACAGGAGTGGCGTTGATGGAAACCGCCGTATAATGCTGGGAAGCCTGAACAGCCGGAATCGCCGGGCAGGTGGATGGAGCAGGGGCATTGGTACATCCCGCTGTTGCAAGGAGGCAGAGGGTGACCGCGATTACCAGGATTATTGTCAGTGTCTTGTTCATGGGAAGAACCTCATGGGTTGATCCGTGTCGGATTCACGAGTTACTGACTCATTTGTGACGTTGGCAGAATAAATCATCTGCGGTTTTGTCGGGGGGATGGGATTTGGATGCAGGGAATATGAAAAAAAAATCAGCAGACGAATGGCATAATGAGATGGCTCGCCGCTTCAGGACCGGTCTGATAATCGGGTGATTCATCTGAACCTGGAGATCGTGGAGAATCGGGAAGGTTTTTTGGTCCCGACAGTGTGGATACGATTTGTGGCTTGCAGGTGAACAGCCAAAAGCCAGATAATGGAGGAGGTATAAGAACATGACAATGAAGATCAAGGTTCAGCTGGTACCGGAAGAGGGCGGCGGTTTCTCAGTATTCGTACCTGGTCTCCCGGGGTGCATGTCCCAGGGGGAGACAGAAGAGGAGGCGCTGAACAATATCAGGGAAGTGCTTCCCGTATACCTTGAAGTCCATAACGCCCGCCACGCCAAATCGCTGCCCAATCTCCGGGAAATCCTCGTTGTAGCATGAAACTTCCCGTCATCTCCGGGAGGAAGATGGTTAAAGTCCTTCACCGGAAGGGCTGGACTGCTATCCGGCAGACCGGCAGCCATGTCATCATGCAGAAAGATGATGTGGATGATGAACTGTCAATTCCCCAGCACGATGAACTGAAACCGGGCATTGTTCACCGTTGTATCGAGATCGCTGAATTGACAGAGAATGATTTTTGATCCCCCTCAGCCACCGGCAGAGATTCTGCCTGATAGAGATCTTATGGTCCGGATCAGGAAGGGCAAACAAAATGATGTGAAATCCCGTGACTTTGAAGAAGTAGCAGAGGAGTTGGAAATTGAATAATCATAATTGTGAACGAATTGGCGTAATTCTCTGATATTTTGCGAGGGCTCCCCGCCTCAGGGCCCCTCACGGGGTACGGCGGGGCAGATTACCGTACCCGCAAAAATGATACAGTATTGAGGCCGCCGCGGGGGCGCCCCGCGGAGCGGCGGCAGTCATCGCGAATTGGATTCAAGCATCAACCTCATCATTATTAAGAAAATCCAAATCTTCATGGCTTCAAAAAAAACAGGATTACGGGCTCCTTCGAAACGGTGAGCGGACTATGGATCGGGTGACTACTTTAAATCGAAAAATGTTACAGATGATGAATTGCCTTTTTGCTCAATGGCACAATCGTAACTAAATATTGTAAGAGCGATAAAATTCGAAAAAATCTGTTTCAAATATCGTTAGGGTGTTCTTTACTTAGATCCGTCTGGAGCACTTCTCGAGCTTCTTTGGCAATAGTAAACATAGGATCGATCTCCAACGCTCTATCAAAATTCTTTAGGCCTTCATCATATTTTGCTAATTTTGTTAGGGAAAGTCCTCGGTTATACCAGGTTCCTGCATTTTTTGGATTGATTTCAAGAGCTTTATCGTAACAAAGGATCTCCTGATCATATTTTTTTAAATGGTCCAAGGCTGCTCCCTTATTTCCCCAGGCGTTTTCATTGTTAGGATCAATTTTAAGAAGCGTATCAAAATTTTTTACTGCATCGTCATATCTTTCAAGTTTTATCAGAGCCCTCCCTCGGAAAGCCCATGTTTTGGTGTCTTTTGGCTCAATTTCCAGCGCCATATCATAGCACTTGACTGCTTCCTCATTTTTTTCCATCTGCTCAAAAGTAAGGCCCCGATTTCCCCACACTTTAAAATTTCCTGGGTCAATTTCAAGTGTTTTATTAAAAGAGATAATTGATTCTTCATATCTTCCAAGGGCCCTTAGTGCAATTCCCCGTCTATACAAAAATTGCCCATTTTTAGAATCTATCTCTAGTCCTTTGTCAAATGTCTCCAAGGCATCGTCAAGCCTCCCCATTTTCATCAAAGTCTGACCTTTTATTTCCAGAGTGGGAAGAAATTCTGAACTGAGCTCCAACGCTTTATCAAAATTCTTGAGAGCCTCTTCATATTTTTTTTGAGTGAAGCAATAATATCCTCGACCAATCCAATAGCCGGTGTTTTCATTATAAAACCCATAAGCCGCCCCTCGTTTCATCGTTTCCCAATGTTCGGGAACAAAAATTAGTATAAAAACACCATAAAAAATTGTTGCCCAAGTTAAGAACAATAGCATCCAAGCATAGTACGGCATTTCAAACATGTGATTGAACATATAATAATTGAAAAACAAAAGGGATCCAATGCCGTAAGGTATCGATGCTAGAGTTAAAATATAGAAAACAGGGTTATTCATTGTTCTTTTAAACCGTGTATCGAACGCACTGAAATCCGATTTTCTTAACTGATCCATGCCTTCGAACCATTCATCTCGAGCTACTTTATATCCCGTCAAAATTGCGCCAAAAATTGCCATAAATAAAAAAAAGTAATTGAAGTTTGATAGTAAAACGGACCAAAATAACAGAGGAAAAAGAGAGAATAAAAGCCATTGTTTATTTTTCAAATCTACAATCATATTCAATCTATAGTTATTGATAAAACAATTAACTTTTTGATTTCATGAAGAATGAGGGTTGATCTTAATATTTCTGTCACACATTACAAATCTCTAAGAATCATTGGAAACCATTGGACTTTTCTTCAATTTTATCGGAAATTTTTGGTTGTAATCTAATACCATTCGAGATAGATTTGAGACAAAAAATAGTTTATGTGTATTAATCTAACAAGATTTTGTCAGCATCATTCACCCAATTCCCCAAACGTCTTCGTCCCCTCAACCAGCGCCGAGACAATCTCCGGCAGCTCGCTGATAGCAACCCGGACCTGCTTCATCGAGTCCCGGTCCCGGAGGGTGACGGTGTTGTTCTCCTTCGTATCGTAATCAACCGTCACCGCAAACGGCGTCCCGATCTCATCCTGCCTGCGGTAGCGCCGGCCGATAGCGCCGCTGTCATCATACTCCGCCATGATGCCATGCTTGTGGAATGCCCGGGTGATCCCGTCAGCAATCTCCTCAAGTCCGTCCCGGGTCATCAGCGGGAAGACCGCGACCTGCACGGGCGCAACCTTTGGGGAGAACCGCATCACCACGCGCTTCTCACCGTCAGCCACATCCTCGTCATAGGCCTGTTCGAGGACCGCGTAGCACATCCGGTCAATCCCGTAACTGGGCTCGATGACGTGCGGGACGATGTCCTCGCCCCGGATGTCCACGATCTCGTCCCGGACCTCGAAGAGGTTGGCCGGGATATGGATCGTCTCTCCGTCCACCACAACATCAGCGCCATCCGCAGTCGGGGTTGAGACCGCAAGGGCATCGAAGATCGCCTTTGCCTTGTTCCGGTACTGCTTGCCGAGCACCCCCATGTTCGGGATGATCCGCCGCCGGGGAACCTTCCTTGGCTCCTCGTACTGGATGAAGACCGTCATGGGCGTGCCGCTGGCCCCTGCATGGGCGTTCAGGTCATAGTCTGTCCGGTCGGCAAGACCCACGGTCTCCACCCAGCCGAACCGGTCAGAGAGGATCTCGGCATCCCAGCAGTCCGTTGCATAATGGGCCCGTTCATCGGGCAGGTGCTGCCGGAACCGGAGCCGTTCGGGTTTGATACCGATAGCAACCAGCATCTCGTGCGTCAGGGCAACATAGTAGGCGAGATACTCGTTTGCGATAACACCCTTGTCCACGGCCTCCCGCATCGATAGGGTGACTGCCTCCTCGCACTTCTCCTGCTGGGTGTAGGTAAGGAGGGGCATCTGATAATCCGCGTACCGCCTGAACGTAGGGTGCCGGTTCTTCTCGGCCGGGTGGACGAAGATCTCGGCCTCGGCCTGCGTGAACTCCCTGAGCCGGATCATGCCCTGCCGGGGCGAGATCTCGTTCCGGTACGACTTGCCGATCTGGACGGCACCAAACGGGAGCTTGTCGCGGTAGAAGCGTAAGAGCCGGGCAAAGTCCACAAACATCCCCTGCGCCGTCTCGGGCCGGAGATAGCCGACCCTTTGAGAGCCGGGGCCGATACTTGTTTTGAACATCAGGTTGAACCCGAAGACCTCGACCTTTCCCAGCACCTCCTCGCAGGAGAGGCAGAGGCAGGAGGCAAGGCACGCGGCAAGCTCCTCGTTCTTCATCGTAGAGGCATTCTTTATCCCGCCGCCTTCTGCCACATGATCGGCCCGAAGGAACTCCTTGCAGTGCGGGCACTGGCACATCTTGTCGGCAAATCCCGCAACATGGCCGGAAGCGACAAAAACTGCCTCCTGTGCAATGGTCGGGCACTCGATCTCATAGTAACCTTCGCGGATAACGTAAAAATCGCGCCAGATATTCTCGATCCGCCGCTTCATCATAGCCCCCAGCGGCCCGTAGTCGATGAAACCCGCAACAGCCCCGTAACACTCGGAGGTCGGCCAGATGAAGCCGCGTCGTTTTGCCAGTTCCATCACATTCTCAAAAACATCGCTCATAAGGATCACGGATTATTTGTCTCTACTACTGTAGGACAGGTGGCAACAAAAAGACTCTCATATATATCCGCAAGAGAGAAGGGATCTTCTCCTGCAGCACCCGGGCCTGGTGCAGTTACTGTACTGAAGTACAAAAATGCGGGAAAATGTGATCAGATCAGGCCAAAATCCGGCCCCATGACCACAACCAATAAACACTAATTTATGAGTCTTTTGGTCAAATAAGNNATTAAATAGTTGACGCTGTATGATATATCCTAATCCCAATACGGGGTACGCAATGACCGAAGACAAACGAAAAGCACAGCTTCTGAAACTCTTCAGTTCCATGTCGGGGAAGACCAAGATTGTCGAACCGATGAAGAACATCCATGGAACCTTAAGGGACAGTGACGCGATCGAACGCGAGGTCGCTCTCGTCATGAGAGAGATCACGGAACAGGGGATCTTCAAGACTTCATTAAAGCCCATCCAGCTGGCAAAGCTTGTCACCTCATTCTACGCGGGAAAGAACGATACCGAGATCGCCCGCGAGCTTGGCGATGAGAAACTCTCAAAAACGGTGGCACGGGCACGCGTGAGGCTCAAACTCTTCCGCGAGCTTGACTTCAAGATGCCGTTTGGGAAGGAAGAGATGGAAGAGCTCATCAGCTCCGGCAAGACCATGAAAGAGGTCTCCGAGGAACTGGGGGTAAGCCCCTCGACCCTTCGCGAGTACCGCCATGTCATCGAAGAGCAGGAGGACCCGACCATCGACCCGTACATCGACCGTATCCGCGATGTCATGGAAGACCGGGACTTAACCGAGCAGATGACACGGAGCGCAACGGACAACAGTCTGGGCGATTCGATCGACATCACCGAAGCAGAAATGATTGACGTGACCTGATAATTCAGGTCCACCCCATCAATACCGATCCTTTTTTTTAGTGCTGGTGCGCTCGCTCCTCATTTATCGTAACCTTCATCCGCCATAAGTCCCGATCTGCTTACATGCAACTCACCTGGCCCGGCCATTCCTGCGTGCTCCTGACCGGCACAAAAAAAGTTCTCATCGACCCGTTCGTCGAGCGCGGGAGTGTGATCGCAACGAACCCTGACCTTGTTGCCATCACCCACGGGCATGCCGACCACATGGGCGAGGCGTGTGCCCTGAAGAAAAAGACCATAGCGATCACGGAGATTGCAAAGTACCTGAAAGCAAAAGGGCTGGATGCCGAGGGGATGAACATTGGCGGCACCCTGACGATTGACGGGGTAACCTTCACGATGACACCTGCCCTGCACTCATCGGTCATCGAGGAGGCCGGACCGGGATTTTCCGGGGGTGCGGCTGCCGGGTTTGTTGTCCGGATGGATGGCGTGACCATCTACCATGCCGGGGATACCGGTCTCTTCTCCGATATGAAACTGATCGGGGAACTCTACCACCCGGACATAGCGCTCCTGCCCATCGGAGGACGGTTCACGATGGGCGTGGCAGAGGCCATGGTGGCAGCCAGTTTCATCGGGGCAAAGACCGTCATCCCCATCCACTACAATACCTGGGACAAGATTGCTGCCGACCCGATGGCACTCAAAACAGCCGTCGAGCGGACAACCGACATCCATGTCACCATCATGAAGCCGGGCGAGACCATCAATCTCACCCCATAATCGGGCGGTCCTGCCCCTCTTGGACATTTTTTTTATTGCAGCAGGCTGGAGATACCGGTATTCAGCTTATGGTCAGGGTGCGGTTATACTCGATAGCTCCGTGTGTGGTTCGAAAAGCACCACATGGTCAAAAAACAAACCGGCAGAGAACAGTTTCGGAAGTGTCTGCCATTGCAGTCCGTCCTTTTTGTCATTCACCGGAACTGCTGCCCTGAACTGACAGGTGGTTCTGCAATGGCGGGATGTTTCTCAGGAGTCAGAATCCAAAATATTTCCTGACCCCGTACGATGCCAGCGGTGAGAGCATGTATACCATCGTGCTGCTGCTGAACCCGGCAAGGGAGAAGAGGATCCCAAGCAGGGAGATGGCGGGGATGATGAGGCTCCGGGCAAGACCGTACCGGATCCGCTTCCCGGAGTGTTCCGGGGGAACGAGCCGATGGTTATGGGTGGCATACAGCCACTGGAAAAAGAAGATAAGACCGAGGATGAGGAGATTTGTTTCAAAAACAATGGAGGAGAAGGGGTCAGTGAAATCCCCGACAAAACTGGTCGAGAACGGGACGAGCGTGACAAAGAAAAGACCAATGATGCTCAGGGTAAGAAAATTCCGGTCAATGAACCGCACGTACCGGAACTGCATGTGATGGGCGATCCAGAACGCGGAAAGGACAAAGAACCCGATGATGTAGTGGTAGAAGTCTGGTACAAGGCTGAAGAACGCTTCAGGAGAACTCACCGTGATGATTGCCGAACGGGGGAGGATGAGGCTTGCCACAAGAAGGGTCATGGCAAAAGCGAAGATCCCGTCAGTGAGCGCTTCTAACCGGTTCTTCTCCAGGTGCATGTCGATCTCATCTGTCGGGTTCATTTGGTCTCTGGTATGGTGTTGAATTTTATGGGTAATAAACCGTCAGCCTGTTCCTGCCCGGATAATACTGATGCATCCGGAAAGGGAATGCCCGGACACCCCCACACGGGTTGATGGGGGTTGTGCCATCCGGATTTACCGGAAGAATGCCGGCCGGAGAACCGTGAGTTCAGGTGGATCGAGAAGGAAAAAGAGATCTGGCGATCGCATTCAGGATGCTTCATCTTCCTGCCGGCACCTGACCAGCGAGAGGAAGACTCCCGCGATACAGAGTGCAGCAAAGAGAGAGAACGCAACCTGCATCGAGCTTGCGAGCTGGACGTGCTGGTCAGGGGTGATCTGGATCCTGCCAATGAAGAGCGCAAGGATCATCATCGCGATCCCCATGGACATTGCCTGCCCAACGAGCCGCATGGTGCCAAGAGTGCTGGAAGCAACCCCGTAATCCTTCCGGGTAACCGAACCCATGACAGCGTTTGTGTTGGGCGAGGAGAAGAAGCCGAGTCCTGCCCCGAGAAGGATGAGGATGCCGGCGATTTCCATGAGAGAGGTTGTGTCCCTGACAAAGACCAGGGCAACCAGCCCAAGAGCGGTGAGTCCCATGCCAAAGGATGCAATGGTTCCCGGCATCACCCGATCGGAGAGGCGGCCGGCAAACGGCGAGACAACGGCCATGGTTACGGGCTGGATAACAAGGATGGCACCGGCAGTCCACGGATCGAACCCCCGGTTGTACTGGAGGTACAGGCTCAAAAAGAACGTAACGGAGAAGGTGGCGCTGTAGTTGATGAACGCGGCGATGTTGGAGAAGGCAAATGACCGGTTCATGGTCCAGAGGCTGAGATCGAGCAGCGGGTAGCGGATCTTCTTCTCGCGGCTGATGAAGAAAAGTCCCGTTACGCAGCCGGCACCAAGGAGAAGTGCACCCCCCGTTTCCGGCAAGAGCGAGAAGCCCAGCATGATGCAGGTGAGGGCCAGACCATACCGGACTGCACCTATAAGATCGAAGGGCTCCCCTTGCGCATCCGCCCATTCCCCCTTGAGGAAGAGGAGCGCGAGCGCGATGGCAACGAGCCCGACCGGGATATTGATAAAAAAGATACTCCGCCACCCGAAAGCCTGTGTCAAAAATCCGCCGATGAACGGCCCGCAGGAGAGCCCGATATAGACGGACGTGGTATAGATCCCAAGGGCCGTTCCCCGCTCATTTGCCGGGGTTACCGAGGAGAGAATTGCAACCGCCGTGCCAAAGATCATGGCCGCTCCAATTCCCTGCATAACCCGCAGGAGGATGATCAGGAGGGCTGAGGGAGCAAAGAGCGTGAGCGCGGAAGCTAGCGTGAAGAGGAAAAGGCCCGAAACAAAGATCCGTTTTCTGCCGTGAATATCGGCAATCCGGCCAAAGGGCAGGAGGAAGGCAGCGGAGGCGAGGAGGTAGGCGGTTGCCACCCAGCCCATCGAGACGGCGTCCATGGCAAATTCTTGGCCAATGGACGGGAGCGCGATATTGACTGCCGAGAGGTCGAACGGGGTGAGGAACCCGGCGATGATGGCAATGGAGAGCGCAATCTTCCGTGGATCGGGCATAGGACTACCGGGTGGTTGGACGGGAGGGATAATAAGGCAGACGAAATACGACACAGGGCGAGGAGAAAAGCCGCCCGTTCCGGAGAGCGCCTTGGGCGATTTTGTCCCGCGGAAGGCAAAGGCAGATGAGGGAGGAGGACTACAACGGTAGTACTGATCATGACACCATCCCGCCTTTTCCGGAGTGTGACGGCGGCATTCCTGCTTGCCCTGCTTATTGCAGGCAGCGTTCCTGCCGTTAGCGGTATCGAGGCTGCGCTGGGAGAGACCATCCCGCTCTCGGGCTACTCCCCAACCGGCCAGTGGGTGTACCTCTATCTCACCGGTCCCAACCTGCCCGCAAACGGGGTTATGCTCAACGATGTGACAAAGCGGGCCGATGAGGGATACTTCACCAGAGTCGCGGTGGACGGCAATGACTTCTGGAGCTACAAGTGGAGCACGGCAAATGTCGGCGGCAGGCTCGATGCAGGAACCTACACGATCTGGGTGGTCAACGGGCCAAACGACCGCTCGAACCTTGCCAATGCCGATTTCCGCACGGTTCCGGTGACCCTGGGAAAACCATCCATCTCCGCAGAGGTGAGCCGGCAGAACGGCGCGCTGGAACTTGATTCCGTTCCCACGGGTGCATCGGTCTCTGTGAACAGCAGGTACCGGGGAACGACCCCGTTCACGGTTACGGATCTTTTGCCGGGCACATACCAGGTCACCTTCAACCGAGACGGGTATTATGAGTTCAATACGCCGGTAGCAGTCCAGGCAGGTATGGTGTCAGAAGTGAAAGCAACCCTCCTGCTCCTCCCACAACCCACGCCGGTTCAGACATCCCCGCCAAAAACTGCACCCCTGCCAACCCCCACGCCAACCGCAGATGGTTTCCTGCCCGGGGTCTTCCTTGCAGGGCTCATCGCGATCGCTATTGCGGGAAGAAGGACCTGAACTCTCATTTTTTTTATTGCCAGGACAAGCCTTTGAGTATTTATCGTAAAAACGAAAAAACGGTACTGGTGAGAACATGAGCGCAGACCTGCTAAGCATCCTGATCATCCTGGCACTCGGAGTATTTTCTGGCACCATCCTCGGGCTTCTCATCGGGTACCTGGCAAAACAACAGAAGCCGGACTGGCAGGCCATGACCGGCCGGCAGAAACTGGTCAATGCTCTCCTCATCCTTGGCTGCTCGGCACTCTGTGTCAGCGGGATCGCGTGGTACGCGTTCCGGTGAATTCCGGCCCGGTTTTTATCATCCAACCCTCATCAGTGCAGTTGGGCGGATCACCAACTGCAGGAAAGATGTTCTGGTGGTTTTTTTTAGAAGAGAAGAGAGGAGAGGGAACGCTCCTTACCCATTCCCAAGGGGATTTTTGCTGCCGGACCGTAAGCAGTTCCATTTTTTTCCGGTTTGATCGATATCCCCCTCGGGTCGTGAAACCGGATACCAGCACCCCCGGGTAACGGGATGAGGAATTTTTCCCTCTCTACCCCAAAAACCCGCCGGAAGACCAGCCAGCCACTGACGGCAGCCGGGAAGGGAGGCGGGGCTTGAAGAGAATTCCCCCGTCATACCAGTAAAAAAAAGGTTCAAAGGCAGCGGTTGCAAAGAAGGCCCGGGCGTGATATTCAAAGCCGGCCAAAAAGGGGGACGCTAAATCAAAAGCTATGGATCCCCCCACACCGGTCACGAATCATTCCAGCCAGCGGATCAGGTCTTCCACGGGGGGGCGTATCGCGGGGGAGAGTTCCTCCTGCGGGTACCCCACGGCACACCCCGCGAGGTCCCACTCCCCTGCCTGAATACCCAGGATAGCGCAGAACCCCTCATTGTCAGCCATTCGCGAGGTGAGCGAGACGGGCTGGAATCCAAGTCCGAGCGCCGTCGCCTTGAGCCACATGTTCTCCATGCAGTGGGCAAGCGACTGGAGGCCCACCGGGGGATACCCCCTGCGTTCTGCCGCGATGAGATAGAGGGGTGCCGTGCCGATGCCGGGGATGGTCCCGAGCTTTCTGATCCGTTCAAGGCGCCGTGTAAACAGCAGGGCATCTGCACGGAGCTTCGGGTCGTCTTTCATGGCAGAATCGAGGTCGGCAGCCAGTGCATTCACCTCTGCCATCAGGAGCGGGTGGAGTGCCCTGATGCTTTCCGATCCATTCCGGATCACAAAAAAGCGGCGGAAGTAATCCTTCGGGGTCCCGACCGAGGTTGCCGCAAACGGGGCGACAAGGCCGGCATGAAGGATGCGACGGATCTCCTCATCGGAAGGGATGACCGGTGAGAAGAGCCGGTAGGTACGCCGTTCTGCCAGGACCTGGTCGAGAAACCGGTTTTTCTGTTCGAAGATGTCATTGCTCATGCATAATCCCGGATGTGTGTTGGGACAGCCGGTTCAAGAATGTTCCCCCTACCGTGACAGGGCTGGGGGATGCAGGTAAGTCCTGGTCATTTGCGTTCCGCATGGAGCACGCCCATCACGCCAAGGACATCATGGCAGGGTTTACGCTCGATCGTGTAGTGGTAGTGCAGGTCAATGTAATCCAGCAATGCCGGCTCGGGTGGCCCGGAGATCGGGGGCAGGTGCAGTTCCATCTCGATCCTGCGGATGCCGTCAAGATCGGATGGCTGGATCATCCATTCGGCCCCTTCACAGTCGCACTTCATAAAATCGCAGCCGCCGGCCATCTTCACCAGCGTGCGGAGCGGATACGTCATGACCAGCATAGATGCATCATCCCACCGGCAGACTGCCG
>DUHF01000204.1 GCA_013331015.1 Methanoregula sp. | reverse complement strand
TAGCACACATCGACCACGGCAAGACGACCCTCTCCGACAACCTGCTTTCAGGTGCAGGCATCATCTCTGAGGAGCTTGCAGGAAAGCAGCTCTTCATGGACTCAGATCCCGAAGAGCAGGCCCGTGGTATCACTATCGACGCATCCAACGTCTCGATGGTGCATGAGTACGAAGGTCAGGACTTTTTAATCAACATGATCGATACTCCCGGTCACGTTGACTTTGGTGGCGACGTCACCCGTGCCATGCGTGCGGTTGACGGTGCCGTAGTTCTTGTCGATGCTGTCGAGGGAACGATGCCCCAGACCGAGACCGTGCTCCGGCAGGCCCTCAAGGAGGGTGTCCGCCCTGTTCTCTTCATCAACAAGGTCGACCGGCTCGTCAACGAGCTGAAAGTCGACGAGATGGAGATGCAGATCCGTCTCGGTAAAGTGATCGACAAGGTCAACAAGCTCATCAAGGGCATGAACGAGGAAGCCTACAACAGCGGCTGGAAGCTTGACGCAGGTGCAGGCACCGTTGCCTTCGGTTCAGCACTCTATAACTGGGCAGTTTCGGTCCCCTTCATGAAGAAGAGCGGGATCTCCTTCAAGATTGTTTTCGATAAGTGCCGTGCCGGTGATATGAAATATCTGGCAAAGAACAGTCCGCTTTCGGATGTTCTCCTGGATATTGTGGTCAACAAGCTGCCAAACCCGCTTGAAGCACAGAAGCGCCGTATCCCCGTCATCTGGCATGGCGATAAGGAGAGCAAGGAAGGAAAGGCAATGATTGACTGCGACCCGAATGGTCCGGTCGCCCTGATGGTCACTGATATCTCCTTCGATCCCCACGCGGGGGAAGTCGCTACCGGGCGTCTCTTCTCAGGCAGCCTCAAGCGCGGCGACACGCTCTATGTTATGGGGTCGTCAATGAAGGAGAACCGCCTCCAGCAGGTCGGTATCTTCATGGGACCCAAGCGTGTTGAAGTCGAGGCGATCGTCGGTGGCAACATAGCAGCGGTCACCGGTCTCAGGGACGCAGTTGTCGGTTCAACCGTTACAAATCTCCTCGAAATCACCCCGTTCGAATCCCTCAAGCACTATTCAGAACCGGTCATGACCGTTGCTGTCGAGGCAAAGAACATGAAGGATCTGCCCAAACTCGTTGAAGTGCTCCGGCAGGTGGCAAAGGAAGATCCGACACTGGTCATCACCATCAACGAAGAGACCGGCGAGCACCTCATCTCCGGTATGGGTGAACTGCACCTTGAGATCATCACCGGTCGTATCAAGCGCGACAAGGGTGTCGAGATCGTCACTTCGCCGCCAATCGTCGTATATCGTGAGACGGTCACCGGCAAGGTAGAAAATGTCGAAGGAAAATCCCCCAACCGCCACAACCGCTTCTACTTCACCCTCGAGCCCTTAGCCGATGAGATTGTCAACCTGATCAAGAAAGGCGAGGTCTCGATGAACCAGCAGGCGATCGAACGCCGTGATGTGCTGGTTGCAGCAGGAATGGACAAGGACGATGCCAAGAGCATCAAGATGATCAAGGGCACCTGTATGCTCATCGACAGGACCAAGGGTATCCAGTACCTCAACGAGACCATGGAACTGATCATCGAGGGTATCCACGAGGCACTCGCGGGTGGCCCGCTTGCTGATGAGCCGGTCCAGAACCTCAAGATGACTCTTACCGATGTCAAGCTCCACGAGGATGCAATTCACCGTGGTCCCGCACAGGTTATTCCCGCAGTCCGCGGCGCCATCAAGGGCGGCATGCTGATTGCCGGCGACTCGCTTCTCGAGCCTGTCCAGAAGATCCAGATCACGGTCCCGATGGACCAGATGGGTGCAGCAACCTCCCAGATCCAGGGCCGGCGCGGCCAGGTCTTCGATATGCAGAGCGAGGGTGACACCATCACGGTTGCCGGCAAGGCACCCGTGGCTGAACTCTTCGGGTTTGCTGGTGACATCCGGTCCGCAACCGAGGGCCGGGCCATGTGGAACACCGAGTTTGCAGGGTTCGAACTTGTTCCCAACAACATGGTCAAGGAAGTCGTCGTGGCGATCCGTAAGCGCAAGGGCTTGAAAGAGCAGATGCCGACCCCCACCGACTACCTCGCAGTATAAGTTCCAATATCCCAAGTCCCATTTTTATATATTTTTCGTCGTGATTCATTCAAAATCCGGACACACCGTTAACCCTTCATTCCCACCAGTAATTGATGGTGTCAGATGGAACCAGACTCCTGTCGTTTTATAATTATACCTTGTGGTAATGTCCGTGCTGCATCAAGACCCCGGTTCTCGTTTTAACAAAATTAGTGCAGACTGTGCCATAGGGATAATCCGTATCGCTTAATACCATGGACGAAAAAAAGGTTTCTCTGATGAAACACCTCGCCCTTGTCATCTGCATAATGCTCCTTGTCCCGGCCGCTGCCGCATTCGACCCGAACGTCTACGGGGAGCCAGTCATCATCCCGGCAGGCATAACGCCCGTTCTCAAAAATGCCACCAATCCTGATAGCAGCCTGTCAGACCTGGCCGAGGTGGAGGAATTCTTTGACCAGCTGATGCCGGCAAATCTTGCCCGGTACAATGTCGTCGGGGCATCCGTTGCCGTAATCTCTGACGGGAACGTCATCCTTGCCAAGGGATATGGGTACAGCGATATCGCGAACCGGACCCCGGTTGATGCAACGACCACCGCATTCAGGATCGGCTCCATCACGAAACTCTTCACCTGGACCCTTGTCATGCAGCTCGTGGACGAGGGTAAAATCGACCTTGACGCTGATGTGAACACCTACCTGAAGGATATGAAGATCCCCGACACGTATCCTGGCAAGCCGGTCACGATGCGCCACCTGATGACCCACTCAGCCGGGTTCGAGGATGACACTATCCACCAGGAGGTCCTGATGGAGAGCGACCTATCGCCGTTCCGGCAGTATTGTGCCGAGAACATTCCTGCCCGGGTCAATCCGCCCGGGAAAGTCTCTTCATACTCCAACTACGGGACCACCCTTGCTGCCGTCATTGTCGAGGACATAACCGGCGTACCCTTCGAACAACAGCTCCAGTCCCGCATCCTTGATCCGCTTGGTATGGCCCGCACGAGCATTCTCGAGGACCTTCCCCCCGTGCTTGCCGCGAACCTCACGAAGGGATTTGAGTCCGCTGGGTCGAAGAACGTCCCGGTGCGGGACGCGATCATTGTCGTCGCCCCGGCAGCGACGGTCAGTTCGACCGCTCCTGACATGACAAGGTTCATGATCGCCCACATGCAGGGGGGGAGGTACGGGAACGCAACGATCCTTTCGAAACCGGCCGCGGATCTGATGCATGCCCGGGCGTTCGCTAACGATCCCCGCATCTCCGGCATGTGCCTCGGGTTCTACGAGAACACCTACAATGGCCTGCGGACGATTGGTCATGATGGTGACACGACCCTGTTCCACGCAAAACTCGTCCTCATCCCAGAAAAGCAGACCGGGTTCATCGTTATGTATAATAGTCCCGGCGGCGGCAGTGCCCGTAACGAGGTCTTTGAACAATTCATGGACCACTATTACCCAATGAACGCCGTTGCGTTGCCGGCATATAGTCCGGCAGATGTTGCACGACTGCAGAAGTATACCGGGACCTACGATACCAACCGTCGCAGCTTCACCCGGTTTGAGAAATACCTGCTCCCGACCACCCAGTATGAGGTGACGGTTGCTCCGGACGGTACCCTGATCCTGTCCGGGAAAGCTCTGATCGATTCGGGTGATGGCAACTTTGTGAAGCCCGATGGAACGCGCCCTGCTACGGGGAGTTTCGTCTTCCATACCGGGCCTGATGGCTCTGCCGACTATTTCACCAT
>DUHF01000160.1 GCA_013331015.1 Methanoregula sp. | reverse complement strand
CACCTCCGTACCGTTTTGTACATCCCCAAAAGGACATTTCTAATGAATTCAGGTGTGTCATGGGGGGTATTTTCCCAAGCCCCTGATTCCGGGGCATGATTACAGACTTGACTCCTGGCTGGTATAAACGGCAGGAAGTTGGAAAAATTAAGGGGGGGATTTTCTCATTATTGGGGGGGGGGAACCCTGTCGGCACCACCACGCCAGAAAAAGCCCGGTTCGTCTCATGGATGCATTCCGCAATGAAAGGATCTGCTGGGAATTTTTTTTAAATATTTTTCCCAGCGCAACATGGTACCCGCCCCCCCTCGTGTCCCGAAATCCTTTCCCGGCACAAGTCTTTGGCGTAAATCCGGTATGGTTCGACCGGAACATTTGCGGGGCGTGGGGTGATGAGGACAATTGGGAGAAATGACAGAAGAGTTCCCGAAAAGATCAAAAAAACTCCCCGTTGCGCTGATAATTCGAAAGAATGTTGCATCATCCGGTAAACGCAAGGGACCGCTGCAGAGGAATTATCCCTGTTATCATAGGAAATATCCGGTATTGTCCACGGATCCCGGGGAGATCCGGCCGGACCGGTTCCGGGTAAGAACGGGATCCCTACCAGGGATCGTCCGGTTGGAAAATATCTCACGGTATCTCTCCAATTTTGAGCCCTTCATATCCTCCCTGATCCAAGTTGTGGTAAGGCCCGGAAACACCCGGGCCGGAACCAGAATAAGAATCATACCAGCTCTTTTCCGCACTGCGGACGGGTTTCTGGTAGATCAGGAGTGATAAAATGAAGGCACAACCATCCATCATCAAACCAGTCCTTGGACTGGCAATAATGCTCCTCCTCGCCGTTTCGGTTATACCCGCACTGGCGTCGAATGCAATCAGTGGAGATATGATCAGTAACACGGTTTCGGGAGCAGGTGAAAATCCGTCCCATCCGACCCATGATTCCTGTTATCTGGATAAAACCGGCATTCACTGTCCCCCGGCACCACATCCCGTCATAATTGTCGGTGCCTGCACGATCGATGAGCACGGGGTTAAGCACTGCCCATACCCCCCGTTTCTGATCTATCCGGATAATGCCTGAGGTGGAGCAATGACCGGTACACGGGAAAAGAATCTTATTACCGGTAATTTTCCCTTCCCGCATCTTTTTTGTCGTGCGGTATTCCGGATCTCTCCGGAATATCTCCTTCGAGCTTCAGGTTCTGCCAATTATCCTCATCTGAAGTGACGGGCGCCTGGCAATAGCAGCTCCTGCCTGGAAGATTCACCCTTCGGAAAGTCATGCTCACATTTTTTTAACTTCCCCTCCTTGATATCCTGCCTGGTTCAACTCCATATCAAGCCTGAAATGCCCGGGCAGGAGGTGAACAACCATCATGTGGATCGCCATCATTTTCAGCCTGATATGTAACCACGTCGTCTGAATGGCGGCAAATGCCTGACGGGATTTGTTTTTATCCTGTCATCGCTTTCCGGGCCTCGTGAGGCTGGGGTTTGTGTGGGCGGTGCAGAATCCCCCACCGACCACAAAGCACTCTAATCCCCTCATACCAATTTCCTGAGCATCATGTCATTACCACCGTTTTTTTACCAGGTATTCGAATCGCTCCCCCGGCAGGGTCCGGGGAGCACGGAAGCAACAAGAAAAGCCTTCTCACTCGTCCCTCTCCTCCCCAACGACGCGAAGATCCTCGATATCGGGTGCGGCAGCGGCACCCAGACCCGGGATCTTGCTGCGCTCACCGACCGGCCGATCACCGCAGTTGACAATCACCAGCCGTTCCTCAACGCCATCGCCGCATGGGCGGGAGAGCACGGCAAATCCGGCCGGATTAAAACCGTCTGCGCCTCGATGGACGCCCTCCCCTTTGAACCGGGACAGTTCGATCTCATCTGGTCGGAAGGCGCGATCTTCATCATCGGGTTTGAGCAGGGGCTTGCCGCGTGGAAGCCGCTGTTGAAGAAGGGCGGGTACATGGTCGTCTCCGATGCCGCCTGGTTTGAACAAAACCCCCCCGATGAGCTCCTGCAGTGGTGGAAAGCGGAAGGGTATACCCCTGCAACAGAGGAGGAACTGGCCGGGCGGGTGAAGCGGGCCGGGCTCCGGCTTGTCGCAACCGTCCGCCTCCCCGAAGAGGGCTGGTGGGAGAACTACTATGTCCCGATGCTCGCCCGGATCGCAGAGCTCCGGAAGACCCATGGCACCGTGCCGGAGCATGCTGCCATCCTCGACTCGCTTGAGGCGGAAGCGGAGACGTACCGGAAGTTCAAGCGGTATTACGGGTACACGTTCTTTGTTATGCAGAACTGACCCATCCCTCGTTTCTTTTCGTTACCCGGCTCTTGACCCCCCCCTGACCGTCATCCTGAAATTCAAAGGGAACCCTCAGGTACTTACCTATGACCAGGGACATTGACCGGCGAATACAGATCCTGGCAACCTCCCTCAACGCAGATTATTATGGCGTGGCGGATCTTGCCCCTGCCCGCGATTTCATCCATGCGCAGGGAGGCGAGCGGGTGAGCCGGTACCCGCGGGGCATCGTCATCGGCATGCGACTCCAGGACAGCATGGTCGAGCTCCTTCCCGACGGAGACAAAGCGGGTGCGATCCTGTACAGGCACACCAGTTACGATGTCGTCAACAGCGCCCTCGACCAGATCGCGCTCCGGGTGGCAAACGTGCTCCAGCACGCAGGATATGGGGCATTTCCCATCCCCGCGTCAAAACGGACGGACGATGAGCAGATCTGCGGGATCTTCTCCCAGAAGCTTGCGGCACACCTTGCCGGTCTTGGATGGATCGGGAAGAGCTGTCTGCTCATCACCCCCACGCAGGGTCCGCGGGTGCGGTGGGTGACCGTTCTCACCGATGCGCCGCTGGTGGCAACCGGGTCCCCGATCGAGCCGCGGTGCGGGAAGTGCACGGCGTGCGTTGATATCTGCCCGGCGCACGCGTTCACCGGCCGGATCTTCTCGATGGATGAGCCCCGCGAGATGCGGTTCGATGCCGCAGCCTGTGAACGGTACTTGAGCGGGCAGGAGGAGAAGCAGGGCGTTGCTGTCTGCGGGCTGTGTTTATGGGTGTGCCCGCACGGGAGGAAGGGGGGCAGCGAGAGCAAAAAACCGAAGAACTGATCCGGATTTTACGGGGCAAAAGCCTTTCCCGGCTCGACGGGGCAGCCCCCCCGGCACAGGCCGACGGCCACTCACACAGGCGGGCAGCAGTTGAGCGGCCCGGTATAACCATTCCTTCTCTTTTTGGGCTCCACGCCCTACGGATCATCGCCGGGGATGGATGTAACCTGTCCCACCCTTTGGCACGCGAGGTATCATTCCCGGGACGGCAGGCGCGATGACGAACAGGATGAGTTATTTTTGGCTCGTCGATCCCATTCTCCTTGACCGGTGTGATTTTTTTACCATCGCGTTCAAGAGAGAATCAAGATGCCGGAACCCACCAGGTTGCCATCGGGCTTGAGCTCCGGAAGCAGAGCCACAGAGCGGGAGCGGGCAGATGCCCTGTTCCTGAACCTCCTTGCCGCGGGAGCGCCGGCGATTCCCAAGGTCATCGCGGCCGGGCTCTCCGGCTCAGTCACCCTGTATGCATCCGCCCTGAAAACCTGCAACGAAGCGATTGGCGTGCTTATTTCGTGGCTGATAGCCAGGAGGATCGCACGGGGCGATCACGACATCTACGATTACGGGATGGGAAAATTCGAGAATATTGCATGCATCGTCACCGGCAGCGTGATGATCCTCTCATTCGTCATCCTCATCTCGGCCGCCACGTTTCGGATCTTCTACCCGGTCACCCTCAGGGACAACGGGGTATTGGCCGGTGTTTTCATCGTCGTCATCATGATGACCGTTGACCTGTATTTCTCGATTCGGAACTACCGGCTTGCCCAACAGGAGCCTTCGCCTCTCATGGATGCCCAGTGGCACCTCTTCCGGCTCAAGGCATTTGCAAATCTCATGGTCCTCCTCACCCTTGTCCTTACGCTCCTGTGTGCCGGTTCATGGTGGACCGTGTATATCGATCCCGCCGGTTCGTTCATCGTGATGGGCATCCTGCTCTATTCCGGGTTGCGGCTGATCCGGTCCTCGTTGCCGGATCTGCTGGACCAGACCCTTGAAGAGGAACTCCAGTTTATTGTGGTGCAGGAACTGGCTGAACACTTCCATAATTACGAACAACTTCACGGGGTCAGGTCGCGACGGAGCGGGGGGTTCATCTATGTCGATATCTTCCTTGAGTTTGATGGAGATCTGCTGATGCGGGATGTGCAGGACACGATGGATCGGATGAAGATGTCGCTTGAGACAAAGATTCATGGAAGCCATGTCAATATAATTTCCACGGGCACCCGAACCCCCGTGCAGCGGTGTGGGGACTGAACCGGCTTTTTTCCGCCCATCCATCCGGTTCAATACCGATACCGTTATTCCCTGTTCCGCGTGACAGAACAATACGCATGAGACCCTCCCTTTGTGCCCTGCTGCTCGCGGCAGCGTGCTGCACCTGCGCCATCGCCTGTGCATCGGCAGCGCCCGACGCCCGCAACGATGCCACGCCGCTTACAATCGGTGCCAATATCCGGGCAAACGCGACTGCCGCATGGAATAATACTGCCGAGGATTTCGCATTTGCCCGCCAGGGGCTGATCGCAACCTACGATCCGCTGATCATCCCGGCGGATATCCCGAACATCACCGCGTGGAACGCGGCTGCGTTCCAGCGGATTGGTAACGGCACCTGTCCGCCCACCATCAACCCGCTCCTGTGCAGGCAGGCTGAGCTGAATAACATCCACGGCCTCTTCATGGTCCGGCCAGGTTTATACCAGGTGCGCGGCTTCGATGCCTCTTCCATGACCATCGTGCAGGGGGATTCCGGCTGGATCATTATTGATCCCCTCAATTCCGTGGAAACGGCACGGGCTGCGATGGCCCTCGTGAACCGGACGCTCGGGTACCGGCCCGTGCGGGCGGTGATCTACTCCCACCCCCATGCAGACCATTACCAGGGCGTCGGGGGGGTCACGACCCCTGAAGACGTCAGGGCAGGAAGAGTCGAGATCCTGGCGCCCGATCATTTCATGGACGCTGCCATCAGTGAGAACGTATATGCCGGCAATGCCATGCAGCGCCGGGCGGTGTACCAGTATGGCCTCCTCCTCCCCCGTGACGAGAAGGGGCTCGTGGATATCGGCATCGGCAAGACCCTCTCGACAGGCACGGCCTCCCTCATCCCCCCGACCAGGGATATCACCCATACCGGCCAGGAGGTCACGATCGATGGTGTCCGCATGGTGTTCCAGAAGGCCGAGAACACCGAGGCGCCGGTTGAACTGAACATCTGGTTCCCGCAGTACAAGGTCCTGTTCGTAGCCGAAAACTGCGCCGCGTCACTCCACAATATCCTGACCCTGCGGGGAGCACCGGTGCGGGACCCCCTTGCCTGGGCGGAGAGCCTGGACGAGACCCGGAGGCTGTACGGGGATGAGGCCGAGGTCATGATATCGGCGCACAACTGGCCCCGGTTCGGGAATGCAAAGGTTATCGACATCCTTGAGAATCAGCGGGACATGTACAAGTATATCCACGACCAGACCCTGAACCTGGCGAACAAAGGCTACACCATGGACGAGATCGCGGACATGGTGAAACTCCCCTCGTCGCTGGATCAGTACTGGTATACCCACGGGTTCTACGGCCAGGTCTCCATGGGCGTGAAAGCAACGTACCAGCGCTATCTTGGGTTCTATGACGGGAACCCGGTCAACCTGAAACGGCTGACTCCCGTGGAATATGCAAGGGAGATGACCTCGTACATGGGCGGCGCCGATGTCGTGATGCCACGCCTCAGGAGCGATTACGCACAGGGAAAGTACGAGCTGGTGGCGTCGATTGCGCACTACCTTGTTTTTGCCGATCCCGCGAACATGGAAGCCCGGAAGATCGAGGCAGATGCGCTCGAGCAGCTCGGGTACCAGGAGGAGTCGGGTGCTGCCCGGAATGCGTACCTGACCGCGGCATCGGAACTCCGGGGAACCCTGCGTGCCCCGGGGCGGAATATGATCTCTCCTGATATCATCTCCGCCATGTCCACGCGCCAGATCCTCGACTACCTCTCCGTCCGGCTCAATGCAGCAAAAGCGGACGGAAAAGATTATGCCATGAACCTGCAGATCCGCGACACCGGTGAGACCGTCCTCATCCGTGTAAAGAACAGCGTTATCACGTACCGGCTGAACGAGACCGCACCGGATGCGGCATTATCCGTCGAGATGCCCCGCAGGACCCTTGAGACCCTGGCGCTGAACCCCGCCGCGACACCCCGGGATGTTGTCGTGACAGGAGGCGATCCGGCGCTGTTTGACGCATTTACCGGCATGCTGGACACATTCGATCATAACTTCGCGATCGCTGTGCCGTAAGGGATCCGGCCGGGCAGGAATTATCATACGGAGAGAGCATGAGGGTTTCCTGCCCGGGGATGGCAGGAAGCAACGAAATGGTGACGGGGGGCCTCTCCCTTCGGCTCACCAGTAGTATTCCCTTACCGGACAATCTCAATACCAACCTCGTTGTGCCGCAGAAAGCCGGGGATCCACGGGGAATCGTACCGCATCAGGAACGGCTGGCCTGCCGTAGTAATCCCGGCATTTTCCAGCCCGTCCAATAACCGTGCCGTTGCCGCATTCACATCTTCCGTTGGAGCATATCCCGAAAACCGGATAATAGCAATGTCCCGTTCCGGTACGGTCTGGATCCGTACCCTGCTGTCCAGCGGATCGGGAGTCGCATCCCGCGTTGTTCCTGCGGGCATCACAAACGATATCGATCCCGCATCGGAAACCACCGGTGCGGTCATGGGAATTTTCTGAGACGTTATCACCGGAGCAGTCATGGGGATTTTTTCACTTGGTTTGTTCCTGCCGGAGATGTAGGCAAAGAGCAGGCTGAACCCGGCATTGTCGTCAGTCGTTTCGACCGTTGCCAGCACCAGCCCGGGGTAATGCCGGAACTCGATCTCCCCGGTCTGTCCCGTGACCCCGTAGGGGATGGTGTCAGCAGAAGTCCGGCTGAACAGCAGGGCCAGCAGCAGGATACCGGCAAGGGCACCGATAACCAGGATCGTTGTGCGCATACTGCCTCATGGGACAGGCCAGCTTATAAAAGAGTGTTCTCTTTTGCAAAACCGCAAAGGACCCCAGGGGAAGGATCGCCCGTTCTTCATGCACCAAGGAGCCTGACAATATCATCCTCGATGTCAGCAGGGGGTGTTGTCGGCGCATACCTCCTGAACGGCACCCCGTCCCGGCCGATCAGGAACTTCGTGAAATTCCACGTGATCCCGCTCCCAAGAATACCACCGGGTAACGCCTCTTTCAGGTACACAAAGAGCGGGTGTGCATGTTCGCCGTTCACCTCGATTTTTTCCGAAAGAGGGAAGGTTACGCCAAAGTTTATCAGGCAGACGTTGACCATGGTCTCGTTGGTCTCGGGCTCCTGCCCCATAAACTGGTCACAGGGGAAGCCGATCACCACGAGTCCCTTCTCATTGTACTTTTCATGAAGGCTTTCGAGTTCGGTAAACTGACCGGAAAGACCGCACCGGGTGGCGGTGTTGACAATAAGGATAACCTTCCTTCGGTATTCTGCCATGCTGATGGTTTCGCCATAGGTGGTGCGAAAGGTGATGTCATACAAGGACATGAGCTCTCAATCTCCGCTCTTCCGATACAAGGCGAATCAGGATAATCGACACCCGTACTTCACCCGTTCTTCAGCGCCACGATATCCTTCACACCTGCGAGCTTCCAGACCATCGTCCGCTCATCGCTGACGATAACATCCGGCCGATCCGTCGGGCTGTGACCCAGTGCCGTGAGTACCCGGGGCGAGAGCCGGTTCTTTGCCATCATGGCAACGAACTGTTCCCGCACGTTCTTTTTCCGGCCCGGGTCCTGCACCTCTTCGATTATACCCTGGAGGCTTACAAACGAGAACGAGGAGAGATCCGGTGCATACTCTTCAATCTCAACGGAGACCTTCGGGCTGCTCCTGAAATACTCCATCTTCCTGCCGTAGCGGGTGGAGAGGAAGTAGAGGTATTTTCCGTCAAACACATACATGAACGGAGCAACATAGGGGTGCTCGCAGGCACCAAAGGCAATCCGGGATACATACTGGCGCTTTATGAGTGCGTCATACTCTGCTTTTGGCATACCGGGGATTTTTACAAGCTCCATCGGGGCATCATTCCTGATGATGATTACTATGATACTCAGGAATGATAAGCCTGATCGCAGACCCAAGAATTCATATGCATCCTCAAAAGAATGGAAACGTAGTGTGCGAATCATGAACCAGGCCGCTATACGCCCCCGGGTTGTGGTGAGCCGGTGTATCGAGTTTGATCCCTGCCGGTACGATGGTTCAAAAATACCATCCCCGGTTGTCGCGGCCCTCAGGGAACACGCGGAGTGCATCCCGGTCTGCCCGGAAGTCGAGATAGGGCTCGGGATTCCCCGGGCAACGGTCAGGATTGTCCGCCAGGATGGTACAGATCATCTTGTTCAACCCGCTACCGGTCGCGACGTTACCCTGGAAATGACCGCCTTTGCTCACCTTTTTCTGGACTCCCTGCCCCCCGTTGACGGTTTTATCTTAAAAGGTGGTTCTCCGACGTCAGGCACCGGGGGTGTCCGCGTATACCCGTCAGCGGGAAAATCCATGGCAATCGAAAAAACAGCGGGCTTTTTCGCAAGGGAGGTGCTGCAGCGGTTCTCAGAACTGCCAATAGAAGATGAACTGCGCCTGAACAATGCGCGAATCCGCGACCACTTCCTCACCGGTATCTTTACACTGGCTACATTCCGTACGGTTGAAGAGAGGGGTGCACGCGAAGATCTCGTCACATTCCATGCGGCCAACAAGCTCCTCCTGATGGCCTGTCACCAGCAGCTCATGCATGAGATGGGGCGGCTGGTTGCATCCCGGGCAACGAAGGAGCCGGCGGAGCTCTTTTTCCATTACCGTCATCTGCTCTGTGCCGCACTCAGCCAGGTCCCGCGGTACACCAATAATATCAATGTCCTCCAGCATGCCCTCGGCTATTTCCGCGATCGTATCAGTGGCGATGAGAAAGCGTACTGCCTCGGTCTGATCGGGCGCTACAAAAACGGTCATGCCACCCTTGCCGAACCCCGCGGCCTGCTCCGTTCGTGGGTGATCAGGTTCGGGGAGCCTGCCCTCATCAACCAGTCCTTCTTTGCACCCTACCCGGTGGAACTTGCCGATCTGCCGGACGAGATCACGGATCGCGGGAGGGATGTCTGGAAAGGCAGGGGCAGGGAAAAGTCATGAAGGCCCCGCGGGGGAATGGCAAAGGCAGGAGGCGGACAACCCCCTCTGCCGGTTCCGTGTCCGAAGTTACGCTGGTCTATCCCCACCAGCTGTTTGCAGAGAGCCCGGCGCTGGCAGATGGCAGGCCGGTACTCCTTGCTGAAGACCCATGGTTCTTCCGCAGGCACCGGTTCCATGCCCAGAAACTGATCCTGCACCGTGCATCCATGCGGGGGTACCGCGATTATCTTGCAGGAAAAGGTTTCACTGCCGACTATCTTGATACCGCGCTGCTTGAAAAAAGCGCAGATGTGTTCGTCCGGCTTGCCGGCGCCGGTGTTTCCGTGGTCCATCTCTGCGATCCGCTGGAAAACGGTCTGATCGGGGAGATTGAGGAAGCCTGCACCAGCCGGGGAATCCGGCTGGTTACGTACGAGAGCCCGATGTTTTTGTGTTCCCGACAATACCTCAGGGAGTTCTACCCAAAGGGGAGGCGGTTCTACCTCACGGAGTTCTACATCGAACAGAGGAAACGTCACAAGATCCTGCTCGAAAAGGATGGTACACCGGTAGGGAAACGCTGGACATTCGATACCCTCAACCGCGAACCGCTGCCGGAGGATTACCCGGTCCCTCCGGTCCGGTATCCTGCCCAAAACGAGTATGTCACCGAAGCGATCAGGTACGTGCAGGAACATTTTCCGGACTCGTACGGGGATGCCGGAGCCTTTTTCTGGCCGGTCACGTTTGAAGATGCGGAACGCTGGTTTGACGATTTCCTCATGAACCGGCTGGTGCTGTTCGGGCGGTACGAGGACGCGATTCACCGGAACGAGACGTTCCTGTTCCATTCCGGGCTCAGCCCCCTGCTGAATACCGGCCTCCTCACTCCCACCTACGTGGTGGATGCAGCACTGCGGCATGCACAGGAGCAGGATATCCCGCTTCAGTCCCTTGAGGGGTTCATTCGCCAGATGATCGGCTGGCGGGAGTTTATCAGGGCGGTCTACCTGCTGGAAGGAAGAAAGGAGCAGACCTCCAATGTCCTGGGGCTGACCCGCCCGGTGCCTCCCTGCTTCTGGACGGCTTCCACGGGCATCGAACCCGTCGATATCTCGATACGGCGGGTGCTTGGCAGTGCCTACTGCCATCATATCGAGCGCCTCATGGTGCTGGGGAACATGATGCTCCTTGCGGAGTTCCACCCGGACCGCGTCTATGACTGGTTCTCGGAGCTCTTCATCGATGCCTACGACTGGGTGATGGTCCCCAACGTGTACGGGATGAGCCAGTTTGCCGATGGCGGGCTGATGAGTTCCAAACCCTACATATCCGGCTCCCGGTATGTGTTGAAGATGAGTAATTTCCAAAAAGGCCCGTGGTGCGATCTCTGGGACGCCCTCTACTGGCGGTTCCTGTATGTCCACCGCGATATATTTGAGCATAATCCGCGGATGGCCCCTTTCATCACGTATATCACCCGCATGGAGGAAGGGAAGCGGGATGCGCTGATCGCAAAAGCGGAGACCTATCTCAGTTCGATCGGGGCATGTGCCGGCGTTCCGGTGCCGGTGCCTGGTGACCGGAAACCGGGGAAGCGCCGGTAACCCGGGTGAGGGGGCAGAGGGGAAGGAATTTTTTTTAAATACGCAGAATCACCCCTCAGCCCCTCTCCGTGACCGATGCCCGTTCACCAACATGTGCGGATCACGGAATCATCCCCTCGTGTGCAGGCATACCTTCGCCAGAAAAGAGTATCATTGCGATGAACGAGTGTGCAATCAGGCTTCACAAAACAATCCTTCCCGTCTCACCACGGTTACAATATCTTTACAACGTTGGGTCAGCTTATGCATGCTATGGATCCCCGCGATGCCCAAAAAAGTAAAGAACAGCTTGAAAACACCATCAACCATCTCAAAACCAAAAAAAAAGTCCTTCTGCTCACTACGTCGAACCGGTGGGAGGGGCAGGAAGAGACGCCAAAGAGCACCCGGCTTGCGTACAGGATTGCCGGGGAGTTGAGGAGGTCCGGTGTTGACGCAATGCTCATCGAAGTCCCGAAATTAACGATCCACCCGTGCGAAGGAAATGTTTCCGACGCAAGCGGGAACAACTGCGGGCTAAAAAAGGCCGTCCTTAAAGATAAAAATAAAAATCCGAGCGGACATCACAGGTGCTGGGCAAGTATCAACAATGCGGACGATGAGCTCTTTAGAATCACGAGAGAACTGTTCACATCGGACTGTGTTGTGTTCTTCGCCTCGGTAAGGTGGGGCGCACTGAATTCATACTACCAGAAACTGATTGAACGCCTCACCTGGATTGAAAACATGCACTCGACCCTCGGGGAAGAGAACATTGTTGCCGGCATTGAAGCCGGGCTGATAGTGATCGGACAGAACTGGAATGGAAAAAACGCATTTGAAACGCAGAGAAGGGTGCTCCGTTACTTCGGTTTTCAGGTAAACCCGAAGCTCTGCTGGAACTGGCAATATACAAAAAACGCAGAAGATGAGACAAACGAAAGCTACGTCAAAGCAGCAAAAGATTTTGGGGGCATATTTCTTGAGGAGGGGTCCAGTCCAGCCCCCAACTCATCTCCAGGAACCGGATGATCTTTTGGTTTTTTCATCGTTTTGGATCTCTCTTTTCCTCCCTGGTTTTCTACGGAGATCCCGCAACGCGGGAACCGGGTTGGGGCCGAAAGCCCGGAAGGCACTTCCCCTGCAGGCTCCCGCGGGAAGAAGGAGGGGGCTCACCTGCATGTCAATCGTCGGGCGCCAGCTGCCCGGCAGGGACCGATCGCACAATCCCGGCCGCGTGTCCCTCACCCCGGAAACCTGGAAATATACCGGTCCATGGCAAATTTTCGTTTGAGCCCCGCGGCATTCATGTACCGTACCATGCCAAAGATCTCCCGCTCCTTCCACGGCCGGTCGTGCTTCCCGAAGCACCAGGCAACCCCGGCATACCCGTTCGGATCCCGCCCGTCGATCTCGTACCGGTTGTTGAGGGCAAGCGCCGTCGCGTAGGCCTCCTGCGGCGACGGGCTCCATTCAAGGATCTTCTTGCCCCAGTACATCCGCATGTAGCCCTGCATGTGGCCGGTCGTCACCATCTCCCGCTGGGCGGCATTCCAGTACGGGTCATGGGTTGCCGCCTTCTCCAGCTCAGCAGGTGAGTACACGTACTCCCGCTGGTCGCCCTGGTGACGGGCAAGGGTGTTCTGTGCCCATGCCGGAAGCGACGCAATGGTATCGTAGTGCGGGTTGTAGTGGACGAAGTTGACCGCAAGCTCCCGGCGGACGATAAGCTCTTCGAGAAACGCGCTCATGCCCGGCCCCCCGTGTTCCCGGGCCCGGAGGGCGAGCGTGACCGGCGAAACCTGCCCGAAATGGAGGTATGGGCTCATGCCCGAGCCCCCGTCCCCTCCGGGATCGTTGCGCGTTTCCGCAAACGTGTCAAGCCGTTGATTGAGGAAATCCGAAAACCATCGGTCCGCTTCGGCACTCCCCCCTTTCAGCACGGGGGATGCAGGGACGCTCCGGTCCATCTCCACCTGCGAAAGAATCGTGCCGGCCGGCTCTCCTGCAAGGGTTGCAAGATCAAGGGAAAGGGAGGAGTGCCGGGGTGCCACGGTTACGGTACGGTGCAGGAACCGGTCGAGAAGCCGTTCAATTTTCGGGCGGAGGGTTGCGGCTGAATACTCCTCCTTTGGCGATGCGGTGTCCACCGGCACCGCGACATTTCCCTCGACCTGCACGACCGGACAGGGGCAGTTCTCCCCCGCGTACTTCTCCATTACAAGATGGGGCCGGAGATAGCCCCGGTCAAGGACCAGCAAGGACGCGTCCTTCGCAAGCCGGCAGGCACCCTCCTGCGGGGATTTTGCCAGCAGGGCAAAAAAGATCCCCATCGCTTCGAGCGAGCGGGCGATCTCTGAGAGCCCCTCAGCCATGAACCGGAAATGCCGGAGGGTGCTTTCCGGGTATCTCCGGTCAAGGCCGAAGTACACAACGAGGGGGAGGCCGGCCCGGTCGGCGCGTTCCGTTGCGTATGCCAGCGCCGGGTTCTCTTCTGTCCGCTGCGACGACTGCATCCAGTACAGCACGTACCGTCCGGCACGGGGCGGACCGGCCCTGAGGATCCGGATGCGTCCGGGATCTACACGGGATGGCACAGATGTACTCTTGCCGGGCAGGCATATTGCTCTATTCCATGGTAGCAAAGCCGGTCGTATGAGGGATATCGCTCAGGAGCGGGGAGGGTAGAAAAGGGGGCAGCCAATTCTGTTTTCTGCCACGGAAATCCGAAATTGCCTGGCCCCACGGCAGATGGAGAGCCGGCCGGCCCGCCAGCGCCTGGTGCACCATGCAGACGACAGAAGACGTATCGTACCGGAATGAGAAAAAACCGGGATGGGTTATCTCTTCCCCGCAAGCTTCAGGATCCTGACCGCAAGCCATGCCGCGTTGTCCCCGTTGTCCACGCCAACGCAGGCGACCGGCACGCCTTTTGGCATCTGGACGATGGAGAGGAGGGCGTCGAGGCCATTGAGGACCCCGCTGACCGGAACCCCGATGACCGGTCTGTCGGTCTTTGACGCGATCACGCCCGGAAGGGCTGCCGACAGCCCGGCAATACCGATAAAGACCTTCGCCTCACTCGTTTTGAGATACGCCTCCAGTTTGTCCGGGTCCCGGTGGGCAGAAATGACCTGGTAATCCCAGGAGACCTTCTGGTCATCGAGGACCTTCTTTGCCTTGTCCGCAATAGCGCTGTCCGATGCAGAACCGCAGATAATCGCTACGTCAGCCATGCTAGCCATCCAAACATATATTGTCCTTATTTAGATATACTATTGGCAGATCTCCATGGAAAAAGAACTTCTCCTGATGATGCCCGGCCCTGTCCCGATTCCGGAACGGGTAAGGCTCGCGATGTCGCGTCAGGCAATAAACCACCGCAGCGCCGAATTCGGTGCCGCATATTCTGACTGTGTGCGGGTACTCAAGACCGCCTTTGGGACCACCAATGACCTTGTCATTATCAGCGGATCCGGCACGGCCGGGATGGAAGCCGCGATTGCAAACGTTGCACGGGACAAGAAGATCGCCTGCCTCGTCAACGGCAAGTTCGGCGAGCGGCTCTACAAGATCAGCCAGCGCTACGGCAAGGCAACCGAGGTCAAATCCGAGTGGGGCACCCCGCTCGATCTCGAGGGCCTCAAAGCCCAGCTCGAGGCCGGCGCAGAAGTCGTCACGCTCATCCACAACGAGACCTCGGTTGGTATCAAGAACCCGGCCGGGGAGATCGGGAAGCTCTGCCGGAAGCACGACGCCCTCTTCCTGATGGACGGCATCACCTCCATTGGCGGCGACGTTGTCGAGGCCGACAAATGGGGCGTGGATATCGCCATCACCGGTTCGCAGAAGTGCTTTGCCGCACCCGCCGGCCTTGCCATGGTCTCGGTAAGCCCGCGGGCATGGGAGCGCATGACGAAGAACCCGCCGTTCTACCTCGACCTTCCCGCGTACAAGAAGAGCGCCGGCGGCACGCCGATGGAGACACCCTACACGCCTGCCGTGCCGCTCTTCCTTGCGCTCCGCGAGGCCTGCCTCATCATCGAGGAGGAAGGCCTTCCCGCACGGATCGCCCGGCACCAGAAGATGTCACAGGCAGTCCAGGCAGCAGCAAAGGAATGGGGTCTTACCCTCTTCCCGAAGATCGATGCGCTGCACAACTACTCGTCCACCGTCACGGCAATGGAATATCCCGCTGGTGTCAAAGACGACGAGATGCGGGGCATTGTCAAGAAGATGGGCATTGTTATTGCCGGCGGCCAGGATCACCTCAAGGGGAAGATCTTCCGCATCGGCAGCATGGGCGCGGTGAGCGCACCCGAGATCCTCGCAACCCTTGCCGCAACCCAGCACGCCCTGAAGAAGTGCGGGTACGCGCCAAAAGGTTGCGGTGTCGGTGCTGCGGCAGAGGTGCTGGGATGAG
>DUHF01000249.1:5470-6286 GCA_013331015.1 Methanoregula sp. | reverse complement strand
AGTACGGCGCAACCGCACAGGAATCGGCGGTGATGCTCATCGATTCAACCCTCGTCCATTCCCGGCCAAAGTGCCGGTGCATCGAGATCCCGGCAACCGGCCAGGCAAAAGCGAGCCTGAAAGTCATTGTTGCAAATATTGTGATGCTGGGGGCGCTTGTCGCGGCGACAAAGGTCGTGAGCGAAGAATCGTTAAAGAAAGCCATCCTCGACTCCGTGCCGAAAGGGACCGAGGAACTCAACGTAAAAGCCATGCAGCTCGGCCTTGAGCTGGGGAAGCAACCATGAAACTCCGTGAATATGAGGCAAAGAACGTACTGAAAGCGGCAGGGATCCCCATCCCTGCCGGGTTCCTGATCCGATCGGCTGACGAACTCACCCCACACCTTGGCTCGCTCGGCGACGCGTTCGTCTTAAAGGCGCAGGTGGATGTTGGCGGCAGGGGCAAAGCCGGCGGTATCCTGATGGCGGATGCGGCAACCGGGACAAAGGTTGCAAAGGAACTCTTCGCAAAAGAGATCAAAGGGCTGCCCGTCAAAGAGATCCTTGCCGAGCAGAAACTCGATATCCGGCACGAGTATTACCTCTCGATCACGGTCGACCGTTCAAGCAAGCAGCCGCTCATCCTCTTCACGGAGGCAGGCGGGGTGGAGATCGAGATCACCGCACGGGAGCACCCGGAGCTTATCAAGAAGGTGGTTGCAAACCCGCTGATGAAGGATCTCCCGCCGTTCATGATCCGGGAACTGATCGGGACTGCGCCAAAAGAGATCGGCCCGGTCATCAACCGGCTCTACAAAATTTTCATCGAAAAGGA
>DUHF01000249.1:0-5393 GCA_013331015.1 Methanoregula sp. | reverse complement strand
GGCCTCTCGGAACGCGAGCGTGAGGCAGAGAAGCACGGCTTCTCCTATGTTGAGCTCGACGGGGCAATCGGGGTCATCGGCAACGGTGCCGGGCTCACGATGGCGACGCTCGATCTTATTGAGTTTTATGGCGGTATAGCGGCAAACTTCCTCGATGTGGGCGGCGGTGCCGAAGCAGACCGCGTGGAAAAGGCCGTACGGCTCGTGGCAAGCGTCCCTGCCGTGAAGGTCATCGTGGTCAACCTGCTGGGCGGTATCACCAAGTGCGACGAGGTGGCAAAGGGCATCATCGCGGCCGGTATATCCCAGAAGGTCATCGTCCGGCTCGCGGGCACGAACGAGGCGGAGGGGCGCCGGCTCCTTACGGAGAAGGGCTATGAGATGCTGGAAACAATGGATCTTGTGGTCAAGAAAGCTGTTGAGGTGACCGCATGATCTACGGCGACAAGAACACGGGAATCCTTGTGCAGGGCGCAACCGGCAAGCAGGGTGAGTTCCATATCGGCCTGATGAACGCGTATGCAAAGCAGGTTGGCGGCAAAGGCGTTGTTGCGGGAGTAACGCCCGGTAAAGGCGGCCAGCAGGTCCACGGCGTCCCCGTATACAATACCGTGAAGGAAGCAATGGTGCACCACGACATCGGCTCAGCAGTCATCTTCGTCCCGGCGGGCGCAGCAGGCGACGCGATCATGGAGGAGGCGAATGCCGGGATCGATACTATTGTCTGCATCACCGAGCACATCCCGGTGCAGGACTCGATGAAAGCAATCGCGTACGCGAGGATGGAAGGCGCCAGCGTGATCGGCCCCAACTGCCCCGGACTCCTCTCGCCCGGTGAGGTCAAGATGGGCATCATGCCCGCAGGGCTTTTCATGCGGGGGAATGTGGGAGTCATCTCGCGCTCGGGCACGCTCACGTACGAGGTCGTGGATGAGCTGACCCGGGCCGGCATCGGCCAGAGCACGGTCATCGGTATCGGCGGCGACCCGGTCATCGGCCAGACATTTGCAGACGTTCTCGAGCGGTTCGAGAAGGACCCGGAGACGAAGGCTGTCGTCCTGGTCGGCGAGGTTGGCGGCAATCTCGAAGAGGAGGGGGCAAAGTCGACAAACCTCCCCATCGTCTCCTACATTGCCGGTGTCTCGGCACCGCCCGACAAGCGGATGGGCCATGCGGGCGCTATCGTGGAAGGCGGCGAGGGCGACGCAAAGTCCAAGATCGCCCGGCTCAAAAAGCATGGCGTGCCGGTTGCGTCCCGCGTCTCCGAGATCCCGGAGATGGTCCGGGAGCTCTTCAGAGGGAAGTGCTGAAGAATAAGGGTCCTTTTTCAACCTGTTTGTTACGATACGCGTTGGCAGGTCTCTGGATGATGAGCGGTGTGCCCCCGGGCCCCCTCACTCTCGAACTGCCGCCACGGGCTGGCAGTTCTCATGGCGGGGGGCTTCGATTACGGGACGATACGAAATTATTGTTCTTGTAGAAACGAGCATGAACGGGGGTTCACCCCAGAACGATGAAAATCGGATGAAAAAAAATGAACACAACCGTCCTCGCCCGTATCCTTNNCCTTCTCGCTCCTTATGGGGGCGGTACGGCCCAAGAGCGCCCGTGCAATGGTCCAGGGCTTGCGGATGCGATAACGCTTTTGCGTGGACTCAATGTTGGACCCTCTGGACGGATGAGCTCTTGAGGGGGCATTTCATAAAAACCGAAATTGAGGCCGCCGCACAGGCGCCCTCCGGGGCGGCGGGCTCACCTCTTCATCGGGGGTATGGGGGTATCAGCCCCCCTCATCTTTTTTTGTGATTTAATATGAAAATGCCCCGGACATTTTCGTTTTGTATGCTTGTAGCCCTTCGGCATCATATCTGTTTTCATGGGAAATCCTTTTAGAAACGCTCAGTGGAATTTATGAAGGTGACCCCCTCTCTCCCAAGAGAGGGGGAGGCAGCCCAAGGGGGCGGTCCCCCGTGACCCCAATTTTTGCATTTTTCACTCATAAAATCCACTGCCTCGTTCATGCTCCACAAAGGCGANNGTGGCTCCATCGCAATCGAATCCAGAAGGGGGTCAGGATTCCACCAAAGCAAAAAAATAAAAAAAAGAGAACGCCAGCCTTCGGCTCACGCCTTCTCCGGCCACGCCACCACAAATCGCCAGCCGGTCAGCGGCGAGGTACGGAACGTTGCTGTATACGGAATGCCGCCGTCCTCATAAGATACGCTCCCGCTCTCCTGCGCCCGGATTGTCTGAAGAGCCTTCCCGAACGATGAGCTGGCGCCGATGGTGGTGATATCGCGGGAGATCTGCCCCTTCTCCGAATGGAGGGCGAACTTGTTCTCCTTATCGATTGCGTAGAAGATGAACGGGTCTTCAATCTCGCCCTGGAGCCGGTCGGTCAGGGTGTCGAGGTACACCGATGCGCCGAGGATTCCCGTGACCCTGCCGTTCTCCTTCACGGGCACGGCAATGATCGCGGTATTCCTGCCCGTTGAGTGGCTCACGACAACGGTACCCACCGATTCATTCCCGGCAAGCACGCCCGGGAAGTAGGACCTGCTCATCAGGTTCGTGGTTGTCAGCCCGTCAATAATCGTATAATAGGAGCCGTCGGGGTTCGCGTACCAGGTTCTTGCATCGGGCTCATGGGTCTCAAGGATCGTGAGCAGCGGTTGTATCTTCTCCCAGCGTGCGGTTTTTGCATCGGAGGTGATCGCTACCACCTCATAGGTGCGCAGGACCACGAGGAGACGGCTGTCGGTTGCCGCCATTATGGTGGAGAGCGCAAGGCCGGCCTGGTTGCCTGCCGATGAGGGGATGGCAGCCACGGAGGCGGTCTTCATACCGTACTGTTGCCGGATCGTATCGAAGGTCCCGTCCCGCTTCATTGCATCGAGGGCGTTCTGCCATTCCGTGATGACCCTGTCGGGAGTGTCTTTGCTGAACGCGATATACAGCTGAACCGTCCTGACCGGATAAACCCCGGTAAATGAGCCGGGATCGATCTTCTCTTTCTGTGCAATGGTTGCGGAATTTGATGAGCTGCCGAGCCAGAGATCGGTCTTGCCGGTAATTAAGTTCTGGAGACATTCCGCATCGCTCTCGCAGGTCAGGATATTCTCAAAACGGTTCTCCAGCAGGAACTGGTGCCGGGCATCATCTTTGACAACGCCAACCAGCCCGGCTTTTTTTGCCGCTTCAAGGCTGTTAATCCCAGGGCCTGTTCCTGCCCGGGCATAGAGCACGTAATCAAAGGTGGCGACCGGCCCGACCCATTTGAAGAGATCCTCCCGTTCATCCGTCCGCCCTGTCGCATACAGGGCAACCGCTGGCCCGGCAACTGCTGCGGAATATCCCTCGTTCCATGGCAGGACCTCGATTGCCGCCTTCTGGTTGAGGCGCGAGAGGATCCCGTTCACCACATCGGTTGCCTGCCCGGTTGCCACCCCGTCGGCGCCGAGATAGTTGAACGGCGGCTGCTCCTCGGTGATGATCCGGATCCCTGCGTCCGCGGGCTCCGCTGCGGGTGCCGTGGTGTCCGAGACGCACCCGCAGGAGAGTCCCAGTCCTGCGATGAGGAGGAGGAGGAGGGCGATTTTTAAAAAATGTGAATTGCTGGGTGTTTGCATAGCGTATCATACCCCGGTAAGGACCAATACGTTTCAGATCTGATTACCGGCTGCAACCTGAAAAATCCTGTGATCCATCCCTTCTGCGTCTGCCCCCCCGGTTCCAGGGATAACCGGTAAATCTTTCGGTTCCGGATCCGGACGCATAAAGATGGCACGACAGGATCCCGGTGGGGTTTTGCCGGGCGGACACGGTTTCCTTACCATTAAATATTGGGACAGAGCAACAATTGACTGACTAGTCAATTTACGAAAAGGAGCGATCATGTTATACCGAAAAGTCCCAAAGACCGGTGACGAACTCTCGATCCTCGGCTTCGGCTGCATGCGGTTCCCCACAAAGGGGCGGGGGATCGATGAGGAACGCACGATCCGGCAGATCCGTTCTGCCATTGACCGGGGTGTCAACTATCTTGACACCGCCCCGGTTTACCACATGGGGAAGAGCGAGCAGGTACTCGCAAAAGCCCTTGCGGACGGGTACCGCGGGAAGGTCCGGATCGCAACCAAGATGCCGCACTGGTCGGTTGTTACCCGGGCTGACATGGACCGGATCCTCAGCGAGCAGCTCGCCACGCTCCGGACCGATCATATTGACTACTACCTCCTCCATACCCTCAACCGTACCGCGTTCCGGCGGCTGGTGGACCTTGGTGTCCTTGAATTCCTTGATGCCGCAAAGAAGGACGGCCGGATTACCAATGCCGGGTTCTCCTTCCATGCAACGCTTGCCGAGTTTAAGGAGATCGTGGACGCATACCCGTGGGATTTCTGCCAGATCCAGTACAATTACCTTGACGAGAAGAACCAGGCCGGGACAGAAGGCCTGGAGTACGCGGCAGGGAAGGGGCTTGCCGTCATCATCATGGAACCCCTGCGGGGCGGCAACCTTGGCGGGCGGATGCCCGCGTCCGTGCAGGCGATCTGGGATGCTGCGCCCGTGAAGCGGTCGCCGGCGGAATGGGCGCTGCGGTGGGTGTGGGACCATCCCGAAGTCACGGTCGTCCTTTCCGGCATGAACGAAGAGGCGCATATCGATGAGAACATCCGGGTAGCAGGGACAGCCGTCCCCGGTTCGCTCTCCGCGGAGGAACGGGCCACAATTGATGCTGCAAAGGACGAGTTCAAACGCCTTATGAAAGTGGGCTGCACGGGCTGCGGGTACTGCATGCCCTGCCCGTTTGGTGTTGACATTCCCGGGTGCTTTGCCGGGTACAACACCCACCATCTCTTCCCCCACGATTCGACCGGCAGGTTCCAGTACATCGGGAGGCACAGCGGGCTGATGGGCCAGACCTCCTATGCGGGGCTCTGCCGGGGTTGCGGCAGGTGCGCGAAGGTCTGCCCCCAGCACCTGCCGATCCCGGAACTGATGAACCAGGTGTCAAAAGAGATGGACGGGCTCGTCATCCCGGTTGTGGTCCCGATCCTCAAAGGCGGGCTCTGGTGCATGAACAAGGCCGGTGCGGTCAGGCGTGCGATCTTTGGGGAGAAGTGAGATGGCCGATCCGGGCAGCGATAAGAGGGAGGCGATCCTGAATACGGCGCTCAATCTCTTTGTGGAACGGGGCTTTTACGGCACCCCGACTTCGCTCATCTCAAAGGAGGCCGGGGTGGCGACGGGCACCCTCTTTTTTTATTTCAGGACAAAAGAGGATCTCATCGACACCCTCTACCTGCGGATCAAGGCCGGGGCTGCCGCAGCCATGCGGCGGGGACTTGATGAGGAGGAGACCACCCAGGGAAGGCTCCGGCGCATCTGGC
>DUHF01000206.1:2467-8048 GCA_013331015.1 Methanoregula sp. | reverse complement strand
TCCAGTGCTCGCTGCGGTGGTGGTGGAGCTGGAGGGAGAGTTTCTCGCCGGCCTTGACGGTCACCCGCTTGATCTTATACGGCCCGCCCTCCTCAAGCACCGTATACGATCCCCACGGGCGGTGCACCTGCCGGTGGAACCGCGTCACCGGGTCGCTGGCAGCATTGTACCGCCCGACCAGCGCCTTCACCTGCTCTGTCTTGCGGTTATCGCAGATGAGAAGCGCATCCGCCGTGTCCACCACCACAAGGTCGCTCACCCCGATGAGCCCCACGTGTTTGCCCGGGGCATAGACGTAGTTGCCCCCCGCTTCGATGAACTCGGCCTTGCCGACATTTCCCCCCTCATCGTGCTGCTCGTGATCGTAGAGAGCCCTGAACGTCCCAAGGTCGCTCCATTCCGCAGCGAGCGGGACAACGGCGACTTTCTTTGAGTGTTCCAGCAGACCGTAATCGATGGAGATTGCCGCAAGGGAAGGGTAGTCCGGCTCCTTATCCGGGGCAAATGCAGCGGCCAGTTCCGGCTGGTAACGCTCCAGTTCAGCAAAGAAGCAGTCGGTTGAGAGGAGGAAGATGCCGCTGTTCCAGAGGTAGCCCTTCTGCACATAACCTGCCGCAGTCTCCTCGTCAGGCTTCTCCCTGAACTCCTCTGCACTATTTCCCACGGCCAGGGGTTCTCCGGGCCGGATGTACCCGTATCCTGTGTGGGGCGACGTGGGAGGTATCCCGAAGGTTACGAGATGGTCCCGTGCGAGGGGTTCTGCGGCCCGGATCTGGTCCAGCGCCGAATAGCCGAGGATGTGATCGCTTGGGAATACCACCGCCGTCTCCGGCCCCGCAGTGCCGCGGATCCGCTGCAGCGCCCACGCGATTGCCGGAAGGGTGTTCTTCCCCGCAGGCTCGACCAGCAGGTGATCGTCAGGCAGGGTATAGCCAAGCTCCTCAATCTGGTTCTTTACCAGGTAGCGGTGGATCTCGTTTGTCACCACGTAGATTCCGTTCGGGCCTGAGAGGAGGATCGCCCGCTCGCAGGTCTTCTGGAAGAGGGAAGGGCCGTCGAACTGGATGAACTGCTTGGGATAATACTCGCGGGAGAGTGGCCAGAGCCGGGTCCCGACTCCGCCGGCAAGGATGATGGATTTCATGACAATACCCGTCCTGAAGCGATCAGGATAACGTATACTATTCTCTGTTCGGCGTCTTCATTTATAGGATTCGATCCCCGGGCCGGGATGCGCTGTCAGGGGTTTTTCAGCCAGCGTTTTGCTGTCGAAGAATGTCCGGAGCCAGAGCTCGGTGCAGACGATCCGCCAGATCTCGGGGGAATACCGGGATCTGCCTTCGAGGAACGCGAGATAATTTTTGATGACCGCATCGGCGTTCCAGTACTTCCGGCCGGAAAATGCAGGGGAGGAGAGGATTTCGAGCACGAACGGCCGGAGTTCCTCTTTCATCCAGGTTTCCTCGGGAGTGACAAAACCCATCTTGTCCATCCGGCACCGGATGGATTCCGGCACGATCCCCCGTATCGCGTTCCGGAGCGCGAGTTTGGTCACGCCATTCCGGATCTTCTGGTTGAGCGGGAGTGCGGCAACGTACTCCACGAACCGGTAATCGAGGTAGGGCACCCGGGACTCGATGGAGAAGGCCATGGCGTTCCGGTCCTCGTAGTGGAGGAGGGCCGGGAGGTTGGTGGAGGTGAGCTCGCGGCAGAGGATCTCTCCGAGGCTCCCGCTATACCGATCAACGGGTGGCACGTTCACGGCAAGGAGTCCCCGGCGTTTACGCCGGGCCGCGAGCTGCCCGAGCGCGGAACGGAAGAACCCGGCATGGTGCCGGAGGCTGCCGAGGAGTTCCCGTGCCGCAGTAATCCCGTGGAATGACCCGATGAGCCCCCTGAGATAACTGCCCTGGTACGCGAGGTAGCCGGCAAGGAGCTCGTCGGCTCCCTGTCCGTCCAGGACCACTTTCACCTTCCCGCTGGCGAGACGCATGACGCAGTACTGCGCATAGATGGAGAGGGATCCAAACGGCTCGTCCTGCATGTACACGAGCCGGTTGATATCGTCCCAGAGCTGGTCGGGAGATGGTTCGGTCCGGTGCGCATCAACACCGGTGGCGGCAACAATCTCATCAATGTACCGGCTCTCGTCAAACCGATTGTCGGAAAAGACGACCGAGAAGGTCTTCTGGCGGGCACCGACACTTGCCGGCGCCTCGCTCCGGACAAGGTTGTTGATGAGGACCGTCAGCGTGGACGAGTCGATCCCGCCCGACAGGCAGGTGCCTACCGCAACATCGCTCCGGAGGTGGATTCGGGTGGCGTCGGTGAGATGAGTCAGCAGATCTCCGGCAACCGTCTCGTCAGGGATCCCTGACCGGACTTCCGGGTTTATCGTAACGTCCCAGTAGCGAGCCGGTAGCTTTGGGCCGTTTGGTGTGACCAGCATCGCATGGGCTGGCGCAAGCTGGAGGATCCCGTCGAACATCGTCCGGCCGGAATGGTCCTGCACGCCCCACGCGAGGTAGGTACCAAGCATTGCATCGTCCGGCCGGGTCCCGGCAGCCGGGTGGGCGAGGAGTGCCTTGATCTCCGAGGCGAAGAGGAACGAGCCGTCCACTACCGCGTAATAGAACGGCTTGATCCCGAACCGGTCCCGGGCACAGAAGAGCTCACCCCTTTTCTCGTCAAGGATGGCAAACGCCCACATGCCGTTGAAGCGCGGGAGGCAGTCCGCTCCCCACTCCTCGTACGCGTGCAGGATAACTTCGGTATCGGAATGCGAATGGAAACGGTGGCCCTTTGCAATCAGTTCCTCGCGGAGTTCAACATAATTGTAGATCTCGCCGTTGAAGACGATCCAGAGCGTTCCATCCTCGTTTGTCATCGGCTGAAGGGCTTCGTCCGAGAGATCGATAATGGCAAGCCTGCGGTGGACAAGCCCCGCGTTCCCGCGGATATGGGTGCCGCTCCCGTCCGGGCCCCGGTGGGCGAGCCGGCCGGACATCTCCGCGAGCAGATCTCCGTCCGGTGCCTTCCCGTCAAGACAGTACTGGCCTGCGATCCCGCACATTAGGGTAAAGGTGGGTGGCGGGTGGTAATTAAGGATGGGTGATGGATGGCATTCTCTTGGACACGCGAACGGGTAGTGGCAGGTATTCCCTGCTAGGTGCAGTGTTTCAAAAATGCATCTTCCGCTGCGGCAGCTTCAGCATCTTTTGCCTTTTTTCCCCGACCGCGACCCCATAATTCCAGGTCTTTTTCTGAGAGTTTTACAAAGACTTCTGAGATATGCCATTTGTTGTTTTCCGGTGTATCAGGATCGGGCCGGGTCTGGTACCCGATGATGCCATTGATATTGCCGGTCTTCTCCCGCTTCTGCACGCATTCCTGTAATTCATTTTTATAACTCACGATCGGCTCAGCCTGATCAAATCGTTCCCTGAACAACCGTTTTATCACGGTCGTTGTTGCATCAATCCCCCCGACTTCATAGATAGCTGCGATAAATGCCTCAAACGCCCCTGCCCTGACAGAATCTTCAAGTGACACTCCCCCGCCCCGTAAGATGCATTCATCAAATGAGGGAATTTTTGATGCAATCCTGGAGAGGGAATTGTCATTGGTCATGCCGTGGAGTAAATCCGTCAGGAGCTCCTCCTCCTTTCCCTCGTATTTTGGAAAACGCTGAATCACTTCTTTTGACAATTTCGGAAATGATGTGTACAATTCATGACCTATGACAAAATCAAGGATACAATCGCCGGAAAATTCCATTCTCTCGTAGTCTTCGCAGGGCAGGCCCTTGTCCCGCTGCTCTTTTGCATAGGAACGGTGGGTGAGTGCCTGATCAACGTGAAGAAGCAGACCGATATCGGTTATATCAAGTTGTATCAGGGGATCGTTAAGAAGTCTCAACAACTGCTGTCTGCGACTGTCATCCATTATGGATCTGCTGACGCATCGGGTAATAAAAATATCTCAAAAAAAAATAGCCGGGGACAGGTGTCCCCGGCCGTTGTTCATTACGCGGGTCGTCACTCCTTCCCGATGTGGTCAAGGACCCGGTCCCGGACCACGAGGAGGCCGGGGACGATAACGTAGGCGAGCAGCCCGGCACCCAAAAAGGCCCCGGTGATGATGAGTTCGTTCTCCAATGCGATCGCCTCACGCCAGTGCTGCTACGCCATCGGACCAGATCTCGATGACGTTTCGGATAGCGTCGTCCTCGTAGGACGAGATCGTGACCTGCTGGCGGGAGAAGTTCACGAAATACAGCTCCCCGCTGGGGTCGTGGCACTTCAGGGTTGCCGAGAAGTTATCAGCATCCGCAGCGTGGATGGGGGTTCCCCCGTGTGCAGTGTTGTTGGCGGAATTTGCAATCACTGCCGCGATGCCGTCATTGAAGCCGGCTATCGAGTTGTAGCTCTCAGCGGTCCTTCCTACGGTCTTTGCTTCAACGTCCTGGTACACGAACTTCGCCGTGTAGGTTTCCCTGATCTTCTCGACTGGCGGGTGATTGACACCTGCTGTCATGTAGGACACGCACCCGAACGGGTTTGTGTTGATCACTGACTGTACGATGGTGTTGAACGTTGCGATATCCGCGATCGGTGCGGCGAGTTTTCGCACAGCGCTCTTCACGTTGGTGTTCTGGATATAGTCTGCCATTTTTTTCTCTCCGTTGTTTTCTGGAGGAAGATCCTCCGGATCTTCCTGTTTCTGTGTCGCGGGGCGCCCTTTGACAAAACAACATGGGCAGTTGAGATATAACCGATAATTTGCGGGGTGGCAAACGGGAGATGATACAGACCCGGATCGAAAAACCGGGCGGTCCGGCGCGGATCGGGATTGATCGAAGCGGAAAAAAAGGATTTACTGGATGGATTTCGGGAAGTCGAGGTCATACCGCAGACCTCCCGGGTACACAAGATAGTACCTCCACCCGCAGGCCGGCGAGTAGACCCAGATCATGATCCGGTCTCTGACCCGCCCGGCAAGCCGGCAGAGATAGTCCACCGTGCCGGTATTTTTCTCGCGAAGCGTTGCCGCGTTTGGCACCGGCAGGCGCGAGCGGATGGTACAGACGAGGAGCGTGCCGCTCTTCTTCATGCCCATGAGATTGAGTGGGAGCGCGGGTTCGCGTATTTTCGCCGGTTCATACCCGTATTTTATGAGGAGTTTCAGAGCCTCGTATACGATCGCGTTGCTCCGCGTCCGCCCGGGGTCTGGTTCAGCGGTCACGTCCATTGGGGAATGGATGATGATCTCAGGTACCGGCCGCTCGTTCTCTTCCCGGTCCGGGTTCCTTTGCGTGAGCTTTTTGGCACTCTTCTGTTCAGCAGTCTTTGCGTTACGGGGCACCCCCCACCCCCATGCGGGGGGGGGGTCCTGACACTTTTAAAAATTTTCAAGGGGGGGGTTACCCGCGGACCCCCCCTCCCCGGATTTGAGTAAGACTCACATTTTCCCACGCGCCAGCGCCGTATTTCTCGTGGAACTATGGGGATAGTGGGGAAAACGGCTTCTACCCCTGATTGAGTAGGGGGGTCCCATGGGCACAAAGGGGGGAGGGGGTCAG
>DUHF01000206.1:227-2443 GCA_013331015.1 Methanoregula sp. | reverse complement strand
AGGGGGGTCACCCATCACGATCCCCGCAACAAATCATTACACAGATATTCCCCTCCCGCATACCAGTACTGCTATGGAACAATCACGCGTTCTCAGACTCATTGCCGTCGCCCTTCTTGCAGCGGCATTCCTCGTACTGCCCGTTGCCGCCATTGACATTTCCGGACAGGGCGTCAACGTAACCGCCGCAGAAACCCCGCTTGTCGGTGGCGACACGGATGAGCACGGCTGCATTGGCTCGGCCGGCTACACCTGGTGCGAGCCCAAACAGAAGTGCCTCCGCGAATGGGAGGAACCCTGTGTCGCAGCAGCAACCGCCGAAGCAACCAACGAGGCAACTGCAGTCCCGACCACCAAATCGCCCCTGCCGGCAGCAGTCGTGATCGGTGCCCTTGGCGCAGCGTGCGTCCTTGCAGCGGTCCGGAAGGACTAAACCACCTTTTTTTCAACCAAAGAAAAAGACCATTCTTTCAACGGCCTCCTGTCCGGATTCATGTGTCTGGTGTATCCGCATACCGTTTGGTTTCCGCACAACCAGACCAAAAAAAAGTAAAAAGGGAGCAGCCAGTAATTTCACCGGACTGGGATTACGATCTTTTTTATTAAAAACAGGCATACATCTCATAACCAGCAATATAGGCGACAGACAATGTTTGAGGATACTGACGACAAAGTAACTGCCCGGTTCAAGCTGGTCCTCGCCCTTATCATTATGGAATTTTTCATTCTCACCATTGTTTTCATAATCCCGGTCTGGCTCCTCAAATGGAGCGCGCTGACCATGGCTGTGCCTCTCATCGGGTGTTCGATGATGGCCGGGATTCTCTTTGGCGCGAAATACCAGAGAATCACTTCATATGACGGGAGTGGCCGGGGGCATTCATCCGCACTGGTTCACGGGATCTGGATCTTTTTAGTCATTGGGGCACTTCTCTTCACCATCTTCGCAAAAGTGCTCAGTCACGATATCATCGTCCTGCCATCGCAGGTCATGGTCATCGTCCTGCTGGTACCGTTCATGATCATCATCGGCCTCATGGTATACTACCAGGTGCTGACCGAAGGCTGGGAATAAAAAGGAAGAGAGTATGTCACAATAAAGGGGAGCAGGAGGGCTTACTTTTTGCCTGCCGCTTTCTTTACCACCTTCTTCTTCACCGGTGCCTTCTTTGTGTCAGCCTCGGCAGGGACGCCCTTCAGCTCGCAGGGGATGCACTTCTCCAGCTTGTCGTCAAAGATCCGGTAGGCATTGGCAAGAACCGATGAGTTGGCTATCATGCCTGACAGCAGGATGACTTCGAGAACCTCCTCGCGGCTCGCCCCCATCTTCACGGCTGCCTGCATGTGGTAGCCGGTACAGTGCGGGCACTTGAGCGCGGCGCCAACTGCCATGCTGATCAGCTCCACGTACTTGGGATCGAGCGGGCTGGTCTGGGTGACCGTCTCCTTGTACAGCAGGTGGGAGATGAGCACTTCGGGCCGCTCTCCCATCCGCTTGAAGATGAGCGGTACTTTACCGTATTCCCGCTCGATGTCCTTCATCCACGTGTCTGCCGTTACATCGGCACCCAGATCAACGATAGTTGCGAGCCGCTCCTCGAACTGGTCTTTGGTTGAGATTGATGAAACCTTCTTTTTCATTATATCACCACGTTCGTTTCCGAGAACGGTTTTACCCGGATGAGGATATAGTCCCGCATCCGGGAGGGGAGAACCTCGGAAACATCCCCGATGGTTATCCCGTCCTCGATCTCGACCTTCCGGATCGCGTCTGCGAAGGTGTCGTAGGGGAGCTTCACGCGGAGCCCCGTCATCTGCACCGTGAGCGGTGTCGGGGATGTCACGTCAAGAATGGCCGGTACCCGCTCCCGTATCAGGTTCATGAGCCGTGCAGGAGCCACCGAGAGGGGATCCTTTGCGATCTCCTCCCGCCGCTTCTCGAGCACCCGGGTGATCTCGGCGATGATCTCATCGAGTTTGCCCAGCTCGTCGGCCTCCTTGGTCCGGTGCATGAACCGGCCCACGTTGCCCACGTACCCATCCACCGGAGGGTCCACGATCTTCTCGAGCGCCTCTTTGTCCGGGCCCCCGCAGAGCACGATCGGGACTTCGATCCCCCGGCGGAGGTTGGGCATCTTGTACTCGATGCAGTGCTCGAAGTTCCCAAGGCCGAAGACCGCGATGTCGTGCTCGTTGATCACGTCGCGTTCCTCGTC
>DUHF01000206.1:0-160 GCA_013331015.1 Methanoregula sp. | reverse complement strand
GGGTGGGGCAGGTGGTGGATCTCGAGGCTCGGCGAGACGATCGCGATCTCGGTGCCCACGAGCGGGGAGTCAGTCACCTCACCAAAGAGCGGGCGGGAGATCTCCCGTATCCGCTCGATATCCTCCTTTGGCACAAAGCACTGGAGCACGACTTCCTGGG
>DUHF01000287.1 GCA_013331015.1 Methanoregula sp. | reverse complement strand
GCAAGTTTGGGGTGATCCGTTGGCAGGTTGTAGATGATACGGGGCCGGTAGTGCTTGACCAGCCCCTTGATCTCCTCGCAGGAACTGGTGTGGATGATGGCGTTGGTCTTGTCTTTGGCAAGCCGCTTGACAACAGAATAATTCGAGAGGTCGAACGATGAGACGAGCAGAAACGGTGTGGTCTTCTGGCCGTAGAGATACCCGAGCAGCTTCTTCTTGTACGCGATCTCGATCTCGAACTCCTTGAGGTCCGATGGCGAGGTGACAACCTCGGCAAAGGCGACACGGTTGGATGAATCCATAAGGAGCATATCAAACTCCGCAAGGTCCTGGCCGTTACCCCGGATGGTGATATCGCCGTACTTGGAATAGAAGAGCCCGTTCTGCCCGAGACGGACATTCTCCCGCCGGTTGGGGGCATCAGCGCCTTTCATGGCAAGATACCGGATCGTGTCAGACTTTTTTGCGATCTCAAGGAACATCTCGTATACGATCGCTTCGAACCAGCGGCCCTCGGCAGTACGCATCGGCTCGATGTCGGGCGAGAACAATTTTTTGCGTTCGATCTTGTTCATGTGCCGCGTGGCATTGATGGCGATTGCGGCCGTTGGTTTGAAATGCCGGAAATTGGAGTTCAGCCACGGGATCATGATACGTGGTAAAATCTCTGCGGTACTAGTAAATAACAACCTGCCTTTGGAACAATGCAGTCAATGAAATGCCGTTTGCATTTTTTTAAAAAGGGCCTCCAACGGCCCGAAACAAAAAAAGGATTAGAAAATTCCCTGTGCTTTCATCGCGGAGGCGACCTTTAAAAATCCTGCGATGTTTGCACCGGCTACGAGGTTACCCTCCATGCCGTACTCCTTTGATGCATTGAACGTGTTGTGGAAGATATCAACCATGATCTGTTTGAGTTTCGAGTCGACCTCTTCGGCAGTCCATGAGTACCGCTCGGAGTTCTGGCACATCTCAAGACCTGAGGTTGCAACACCTCCGGCATTTGATGCCTTGCCGGGTGAGAAGACGATCTTTGCAGCAATGAATGCCTCGGCAGCTTCGGGAGTGCAGGGCATGTTGGCCCCTTCACAGACCGCGATGACCCCGTTCTTCAAGAGCATTTTGGCGTCCTCGCCGTCAAGCTCGTTCTGGGTTGCACAGGGCAGGGCAACCTTGCAGGGGATGGACCAGATCTTCTTGCAGCCCTCGTGGTATTCGCTGCCCGGAACAAGCGCGGCATACTTGCTGATCCGTGCCCGCTCGACTTCCTTGAGCTGTTTGACAACATCGAGTTTGATACCCTTTGCATCGTAGATGTACCCGCTCGAATCGGACATGGCAACGACCTTTGCACCGAGCTGCTGGGCTTTCTCGGCGGCATAGATTGCAACATTGCCGGAACCGGAGACGACGGTCACCTTGTCCTTCATGGACTCCTTCTTCATGACGGCGAGGGCTTCCTGCGTGAAATACAAAAGGCCGTAGCCGGTTGCCTGCGTCCGGACAAGGGAGCCGCCAAAGGAGAGACCCTTGCCGGTCAGGACGCCGGTAAACTCGTTCCTGATCCGCTTGTACTGGCCAAAGAGGTACCCGACCTCCCTGCCCCCGACACCGATATCTCCTGCAGGGACATCGAGGTCTGCGCCGATGTGACGGTACAGTTCGGTCATGAATGCCTGGCAGAACCGCATGATCTCGGCATCCGACTTGCCCTTGGGGTCGAAGTCGGACCCGCCCTTTCCGCCACCCATGGGGAGACCGGTGAGGCTGTTTTTGAAGATCTGTTCAAAACCAAGGAACTTGATGATGGACGCATTGACTGAAGGGTGGAACCGGAGCCCGCCCTTGTAGGGTCCGATCGCCGAGTTGAACTGGAACCGGTACCCCCGGTTCACCTGTGTCTTACCCTTGTCATCGACCCATGCAACGCGGAACTGGATGCCGCGTTCGGGCTCAACGAGCCGCTCGAGGAGGCCATTTTCAAAGAGATCAGGGGTTTTTGTGATGACCGGTTCGAAAGACTGGAGCACCTCATAAACTGCCTGGTGGAATTCCTTCTGGTCCGCGTCTCTCTTGCAGACCTGATCGTACACCTGCTGTAAATACTGGTTGTTCAGGGACATTGGATTGCACACTCACACTACATGGTTTTTATTTGGTAAATCGACTGGACTTGCCTAAATTGGTTTGGATTTTATTTTTGGTCTTCACCAGACTCTTGTCTTTGGCTGGATATCACCCGCAGATCAGCACTCATTCGGGAGATCGTCTGCCGGTTTAAACCAAACGGGGGCTGCTGAAGAATAATACCTCACAAACCTAGAATAGTTAATCAGTGTTTGGTAATAAGCCATTGCCATCCATCCATTTTTAAGCATTGTGGTTACAATCGATGATGGGAGCACTTTTTCATCAGGAATTTTAAAAAATTGGAGGGAAAAATTGCAAAATGCAATAAAAAAAGAAGAACCCGTAAATCTCCGGATCAGATCCTGACAAGCTCGTAATTGCGTGTCCCCATCCCAATCTCCTCTGCATACCGGATCTGCCGGTACCCGTCAGTCTGCGCATGAACCCCCTTGAACTTGTCCCCGCCCGGGTGATGATGGGAAGCCAGGAGCGAATCGGCATACCCCTGCTGCTGGTTCACGAGATCGAAACCTGCCGCATCGATTGCCACCGGATCGGTTGATGCCAGGATCCCGATATCCGGCACAATGGGCGCGTCGGAGAACGGGAAACAGTCGCAGTCCGGCGTGATCCGGATCAGGAAATTCATGTACCCGACCTTTCCCTCCTTCTCCTTCACCGCCCCGTACGCATATTCGGCCATACGCTCCATGAACTGCGGGATCTCGGTTTCCCAGTCGATGTCGATGGCATGTTCGGGGCAGGCGTGCAGGCACTCGAAACACCCGATACAGAGTTCCTGATCGATGACTGACTTCTTTGCAACAACCCGGATCGCATCTTTCGGGCAGACCTTCATACAGGACGCGCAGCCGGTGCAATTATCCGCAATCGTGAACGGCCGGGCATTGTGCTGGGCACGTTTCCCCTCCGGCGGGGCGCATCCCATGGCAAGGTTCTTGAGTGCCCCGCCAAACCCGGCAGCGATATGGCCCTTGAAATGACTGAGCACGATCATGCTGTCCGCTGCCGCGATATCCCCGGCAATCGAGACCTCAGAGAAATGTTTCCTGTTGATCGTTACCTTGTGGATGTTTTTTCCGTTCAGGCCATCGGCAATGATCAAAGGTGCCCCCGCCACCGCGTAATCGAACCCGTGAAGGATGGCAGTTTCGATATGCTCCACGGCATTCGACCTGCCGCCAAGGTAGAGTGTGTTCGTATCGGTCAGAAACGGGA
>DUHF01000152.1 GCA_013331015.1 Methanoregula sp. | reverse complement strand
GGTAGCTCTCTTCGATCTCTTCGTAGCGGGTGCCAAGGTCTGTTTTCAACTGGTTGACCCGGTACTCGACATCGTGCAGGATATGCTTGACATCTTCACCCTGCACGGTTACATCGGCATTCCGCAGTTTCCGGGCAGCTTCCTCAAGAGCTTCAGCGGTCTGGACCTTCACCTGGTCTACACCGGCAACTCCGTCATTGACCATCTTATCGGAGGCACTCACTGCCATACTTATGCACCTTCCCCGGGTGCGTTTTTCATTATTTTGTACATTTTTTCCAACTCCGTTGCTCCGGTGAGGGCAGAATGGGATCATGATGATATATAATTAATTTTTTATGCCCGCATCGGAGGTAACCAGCATATACCGGTTATCGGGATAAACGTTACCGGTTGTTGCAAAAATTGAAAAATTATTTCAGCATCTCCCGGGGGTAACACAGTTGCCCCGCTCACCCATACCTCACGGTGCAAGAGAACCCAAATAAAGAGATGTCACTTCCCCGCACTGCGAGATATGTGGGGGGGGAATTTTTCCCAATCGAGAACCCCAAAAATATCTTCTGCAAGGGGAGGTGGTTGAGATCCCGTTGTGTTTCTTTTCCCGTTGGGCTATTGGATCAGGATCCCCTATTCCGTGCCGTGAGTAGTACGTCGAAAAGGATCCTTCCTGGTGCCTGCACCAGCGACCATTGCATCTTCTTTCAGGTACCCATGCTCGTGCGTATCACCGGGTGCCGGTTTTTTTTACAGCCGCAACCGGCGAATTTCCTCTAACGTAACCCAATTGATCCAAAAAAGGTAAAATTGAGGGGGGGTTAGTTCTTCTTTTTGTATACCGCAAAGATGACCGCAAGGCAGCAAATCCCAAGAGCCGTGATGATGGTGAGCATACCGACCGGTGACTGGGGTTGCTGGACGGGAGGAAGCTGCGTTGGGGCACTCGTGGGAGCAGGGCTCAGAGAGAGAGTACCGGAAACCTCGGAATGGACGCCGCCCAGGACATTCACCGTTGACTGCCAGTTCTGGTACCCGTTCAGTTTCAGGATGATGACATGGCTTCCCTGCGGGATATCCACAAGGGTCAGCGGGGTGATACCCCGGTAGGCATTGTTAAGGTAGATGTTGGCCCCTGAGGGGTTTGACCTGAGGGTGAGTTCCCCGGTAGTATCCGGTGTTGGGCCGGGCGATACCGGTACCAGGACTGCATGGATATCATACACCATGCCATCCTTCACGGCAACAACCTGGGTGAACGTCTGGTAATCGGGAAGTGTCAGTCTGACCGTATAGGTGCCCGGTGTTATCTGGTTGATGTCGAAAGACTCACCCAGTGCCACCGTTGTTCCCTGGTAGTTGCTGTTGAGGAAGATTGCGGCTCCAGCGGGAGCTGAATCGATCTGGAGCGATCCAAAGCCGGGCTGCGCAGGATATGCACTCAGCGAGGGGGAAACGGTTGATGTCTGGCCTGCAACGATCTGTACTTCCTGTTTTTGGTCATAATACCCTGCTTTCTTGAGGGTGAGTGAATGCGAACCTGCTGCAAGACCCCCGATGATCTGGGGTGTTTTGCCATAGTAGTTCAGATCGATCCAGATACCGGCACCGGAAGGTGTTGAATCAACATCCAGTATGCCGGTGTGCGGGGTGGAGGGGATCAGAACTACGGTAACGGGTGTTGATACACCGGGTCCGCTTGCATAGATCATCTGCGTAGACATGAGGTACCCATCCTTGTAGACCGAAATGGTATGGTAACTATCCGGTTCCGTGGTGAACGTTATTGGGGTGTCATGACAGTTCCAGTGGTCAAGGCATGCCCATGCACCAGAAGGTTCAGAGGTTATCTCAAACCATGCGGAATCTGCTGCAACAGCCGGACTGATACAGGCGGTAATTCCCAGAAGAAGGATCGCGATGACGACCCATGATTGGATATTTTTCAGGTTGCGTGACATGGGGCGATATGTTTTTTTATCAAAATAATAATATGCCCCCTCTTTCCATTTTTTGCAATTCCTGATGAGCGGGATAGGAAATTTTGGGATAGTCTCATAACCGGAAATACCGCGACTACAACAGACGCGGGTCGCCCGGGTTCTGGGTATCGTGCCCATCCATTTTTTTTTACACGGTGCCTGAAGCGGGTGTGCAATACCGCGGGCGTGCCATGAGTCCATTTTTCGGGCGGGCAATTGTTGTGGCCGGCCACATCCCCCGCGGAATCACGTCAGCAGGCAGACATTGCAAAATTTGCAAACTGAGGGGATAGTATTTATGGGTATAACAAAAGTTCCTATTATCCGAATCTGATTATCCGCTGCAACAATCACGGATGTGTCTGGCACGGGTTACAGAATGGGGAAAAAATCAGCAATACCCGGAGAAGACGCTCTGACTAAAAAAAAGGCGACTCATCAACGGTGATCCCAGGCGTGTACGGTTGAAGAGAAGGTGTCGCATAAGTCGTAGGGAACCGGGGCAGACACTTCTCCCGGTTATCATGATCCGGCAGCTCAGATCGTATCCACAGGGAGCCGGAAAAGACGTGGTGGACCAGAAATGACCGCAAGACAGAAGTCAGGGGATAAAGAGAAGCTACGGAAAAGTCCAGGCAGTGCCAGTTCGTCCCGGAAGATTGCAGAGAGAAAACTCGCAGAGTTTCCCGGAGTCCCGCCCGGTATGACGGCTAAGACTGCGGAGGAGCTGATCCATGAGCTCCAGGTTCACCAGATCGAGCTCGAGACGCAGGCAGAAGAACTCCGGCAGGCACAGGTCTCCCTCACGGAGTCCCGGGACGAGTATCTTGACCTGTATGACTTTGCCCCTATCGGGTATCTCACCCTCACAGGTGCTGCCCTGATCTCGCGGGCAAACCTTACTGCTGCCATGCTCCTTGGCGTGGATCGGACCCGGCTGAAAAATGCACGGTTCAGGACACACATCGTTCCCGAAGATCTCGAACGCTGGGACCAGTATTTTGTAACCTTGAAAAAAACCGATGAAAAACTCACCACAACCATGAGGCTCATGAGGGCTGATACCTCAGTTTTTACCGCCCGGCTTGAAAGTATCCGCCTCAAAAGCAGCGATGGCCTGTCGATCCGTGTGGCAATCAGCGACATTTCCGATCTCATTATGGCTGAAACGGAACTGAAAACCAGCGGAGACAGGATCCGGCTGCAGGCCCGGATGCTCGATGCAGTTGGTGACGCGGTCATCGCGGTCAACCCCGATCGCAGGATCATATTCTGGAACAAGGCAGCAACCCTGACATATGGCTGGACCTCAGAAGAGGTTCTCGGCCATGATACAATCGAGGTTACAGTCCCGGAACTATCAAAGGATAGCGCACGGGAGATCTTATCAAAACTCAGTCAGGGAGAATCCTGGTCCGGTGAATTTCTGGTGCGTCACCGCGATGGCCATCAATTCCCCGTCTATGTAACCGACTCCCCGGTATTCGATGATAACAAAAATCTCATCGCGATCATCGGCACAAGCCACGATATCAGCAGGCAGCATATGATCCAGGATGTTTTGGAGCAGAACGAGGAGGATCTCATCAGGGCGCATGAACTGCTGGAGGCGGTAACAAAAGGAACTGATGTGATCATTGCTGTTCAGGATGTGAACCTCCGGTATATCTATTTCAACGAGACCTATAAAGCGGAGATCAAACAGCTTACCGGCAAGGATCTCACCCTTGGCACCAGCATGGAGGAACTGTTTTGTGACCTGCCCGAAGAGCTGAAGAGATCCAAAAGAACATGGCAGAAGATCCTGGATGGCAGGAATCTCAATCAAATGGCGGAATTTTTTGACTCATCAGGGAACCGCAAGGTCTATCACGTGCTCCATACCCCCATACGGGATGCCCGCGGCACGATCATCGGTGCCGGGGAAATTGCCTACGATGTAACAAAACATGTGCAAACCGAGGAGAAACTTCGCGAGACAAAGGAGTACCTTGACAATCTCATCACCTATGCCAGTGCACCCATCATTGTCTGGAACCCGCAATTTTGTATCACCCGGTTCAACCGGGCTTTTGAACACCTGACGGGGAGGAGCGCGGAGGAGATGATTGGGCAGCCGGTCGAGATTCTCTTGCCCAAAGAACACGTAAATGCAGCCATGGATCTGATCCGGAAAACCACCGAAGGCGAGCGATGGGAGAGCGTGGAGATGCCCATCCTCCACCGGAATGGTGAGATAAGGATCGTTCTCTGGAACTCTGCTTCGATCTTTGGACAGGACGGAACAACCGTCATCTCCACGATCGCGCAGGGCCAGGATATCACTGACCGTAAGAAGATTGAGTCCGAGTACCGGAAGCGTTCTGTCGAATATGCAGACATGAACGTTATCCTCCAGCAGGAGATCTGGCAGCGAAAGGCATCCGATACCCTGTTAAAGAACACCTTATCCCTTCTCCATGCGTCCCTTGAATCAACGGCTGACGGGATCTTAGTGGTTGGCAATGAAGGAAAGATTACCAGTTACAACCAGAACTTCATCACCATGTGGAACGTGCCGCCTTCCCTGCTGGAAAACGGGGAAGAACAAAACGTTACCAATTTTTTCATGCCGCAACTCAAAAATCCCGAAGGTGTTCTTGCCAATAGCAAAGATCTCAATGCCCACCCGGGCCGCGAGAGCTTTGACATGATCGAATTCCTTGACGGCAGGATCTTTGAGCGCTATTCAAAACCCCAGAAAGTGGGTGATACTATCGTTGGAAGGGTATGGAGTTTCCGGGACATCACCGATCGCAAACATGCCGAGGAGAAACTGGTCTCCACCCTGCAGGAGAAAGAGGTGCTGCTCCGGGAGATCCATCACCGGGTCAAGAACAATCTCCAGCTCATCTCCGGTCTCCTCGACATGACAAGGATGCGTACAGCAGACGAAGTAACGGTTGCAATCCTTACCGATATGATGCTCAAGATCCAGACCATGGCACAGATCCATACCCGGCTGTATGAGAGCAAACAGTTCGGGAAGATCAGTATCACCTCCCAGTTCCGGGACCAGGTCGATTCGCTGACGAACATTTTCTCGAAAAAGGGGCATAAAATAACCTGCGAGATCAATCCCGATGATGTGTTCCTGCCCGTTGACCAGGCGCTGCCGTGCGCACTGGTAGTAAACGAGATCCTTTCAAATGCGTATAAACACGCCTTCATCGGGAGAAAACACGGGAAAATTGAGGTATCTGCGGTACAGGAAGATGGTCATATCGGGATAACCATTCATGATAACGGGGTAGGGCTGCCGGAGAATTTTGAATTTCACCGGGAGAACAGCCTTGGGCTCAAACTGATCCGGACACTTGTGCAGCACCAGTTGCGGGGTACGATCCGGTTCGAGAACCGGAATGGTACAGAGATCAGGATACAATTCCCGCTGGCAATTGAGGAGGGGAACTGATTATGGCAAAGATACTGGTTGTTGATGACGAAGCGATCATCTCGATGCAGCTGGAAGAGCGCCTGTGCTCCATGGGTTATACCGTAACCGGCATGGCGGCGTCCGGACAGGATGCGGTTGAGAAGGCACGGAGTACGCGTCCCGATCTGGTACTGATGGATATCGTGATGCCCGGAAAGATGAACGGGATCGAAGCGGCAAAGATCATCACCGGGGAACTGGATATCCCGGTCGTTTTTGTCACCTCCTATGCCGACGATACTATCATCGAAAAAGCAAAGAGCGTCCGGCCTTACGGCTATATCGTTAAACCCTTCAACGAACTGGAGATCAAGGCTGCCATCGAAGTGGCACTGTTCCGGAAATCTACGGAAGTTGAGGAGCAGGAGCGTCTTCTGGTCACCCGGCAGAGATTATCCCAGGAAATGGCAGAGGAAGAGGGAATACCGGAGGGGGGTGCATATCTCGATCTGCCGAAGATCAAGACGATCCTGTTAAAAGATATCTTCACGGACATCGTCCTCTTCCTGTATACCGATGAGGTGACAAAAGAGCCTATCTTTAAATTCTCGTTAGAGGAGAGCCTAAAAAAAGGTGGGCGCAACCTGTTTGCCTATTCCCGTTCAACGCTACTGAGGTACTTCCCGCGAGAGATATTCAAAAAAGAGTTATTCACCCACCGGATCAAGCAACACGAAACGTCTGCCCTCCTGCCAATCCTTGAAAAGTGCACCGGGTCCCTGCTGTACCCGGGCTCCACGGAATCCCTCCAGTTACTCCTCGACTTTTCCGATATCGAGGATTACAATGACATCATTGCCATCCGGGATCTCATTCTTGCAAAGAGAGGAAGCAGGACTCCCGTTTCCGGGATCATTGCCCTGAATATCGGGAGGATCGATCATACCCGGATCAAGACCCTGGCCGAGGGTATCCCCAAGATCATCGTCTCAACCGGTAAGGATACGACACTCTCGTTTGCACACCAGACATTTCCGGCCGATTCCATATCCGTTGTGCCCCAGTCAACGATCGATGAAGTCGTGAAAAAGTCCTTGGAGCCCGTGGTGCTCTCCTTCCTCGACAAACCAATCTCCGGGTACGATATCGTCCACGAGATCCACAGCAGGTACAAAGTCCTCATCCCCCAGGCACGGGTGTACACACTCCTCCATGATCTCATGGATCACGGGTATCTCGAGATCCGGGTATCAGGAAAATCCAAGCTCTATTGCCCTACGGAAAAAGGAAAAACACACATCCGCCAGAAACGCGATGACTATAAGCAGGTGATCCAGCATATTATCGGCGAAGGAAACGGGATCCGTGCAGCAGACAAGACAGAGAAGAAAAACTGACATTTTTTGGTCTCACCATCCTGCCACCAGGATCCTTTGAGCTCGTGACACCATATCTACCGGGCTCTCTTGGGAACCTGATGAGATCGCCCACCCTGCTTTTTGTGGTACCCCAGGAGAATTACCGGTACCCCCGCCCCAAACAGGGTCAGGGCTGGCGCAAGGGTGGCGTTGGATCAAAAAAAAGGTTGCTGAAGGTGACTTTTTCCCTTAACCAAAAAAAAAGGTATTCCCTTAAAGGGTTCTCCCGCTCACTTGTCCCGCCGGGCATAGGTCATTATTGCAATACCTACGAGTACCAGTGCTGCAAGTGCCCCGCCAATAATCATCATCGTTGAAATCGGCGTGGCGGATGATTGAGGGGTTGTTTCTGCTGACGTAAATACCGGTGCAGCCGCAACCGTCGGGGCATGGACGGGTGCAGACTGGACGGGGATAAGGGTTCCCTGGGGGGTGACTTCCACAAAGACCGTCAGAGGGATGGGGGAATTTGTACCCCGCTGCTGGGATGAACTGGTCTTGAAGATGGTGTCAGAACCGTACTGGTTCCAGACCGTCAGCCGGACATCGTACGCACCCTCGAA
>DUHF01000020.1 GCA_013331015.1 Methanoregula sp. | reverse complement strand
CACATCACCGGCTGCAACCCGCTCTCCACGCAGGACGATGTGGCAGAAGCCCTCAACACGACAAAGAACGTGCACTGCTATGCCAAGCGGGCCTGCACGACCGAGGAGTATTACGCTGCTATCAACCAGGTGCTGGACGCAAAACCGACCATCACTATTGATGACGGGATGGATCTCATCCATTACATCCACACCAAGCGGCGTGATCTCTTAAAGAAGGTCATTGGCGGGTGCGAGGAGACCACGACCGGTATCCACCGGCTCAAGGCGATGGCTGCCGAGGGCAAACTGGAGTTCCCGGTCGTTGCGGTCAACGACACCCCCATGAAACACTTCTTTGACAATGTCCACGGGACGGGAGAGAGTGTCCTCTCGTCTATCATGATCACGACCAACACGCTGGTTGCCGGGAAGTATTTCGTTGTCGCTGGTTACGGGTACTGTGGCCGCGGTCTTGCGCGGAAGGCCCACGGGCTCGGCGCAAAGGTCGTTGTTACCGAGATCGACCCCCGTCGTGCGCTTGAGGCGCATATGGACGGGTTCATGGTTATGACCATGGAGGATGCCGCGGCAATCGGGGACATCTTTGTCACGACAACCGGTAACTGTGCAGTCATTGGAAAGAAGCAGTTCGCAAAACTCAAGGATGGCGCTATCCTTGCAAATGCGGGGCACTTCAATGTCGAGATCGATCTCGAATGGCTCCACAAGAACGCCGACAAGGTCATCGAGCGCGACGGCATCGAGACGTTCGTTCTCGGGAAGAAGTCCGTCCACGTCCTTGCCGAGGGCCGGCTTGTGAACCTCGCCACTCCCAAGGGGATGGGTCACCCCATCGAGGTCATGGACTTGAGTTTCGCCCTCCAGGCGCTCTGTACCCTTCACATCGCAAAGAACGGCAGGAAGATGAAGGGTGGCGTGTATGATGTGCCAAACGAGATTGACGAGCAGGTGGCCAACCTCAAGCTTGCATCCCTCGGGCTCTCCATCGATTCGCTCACCAAAGAGCAGAAGAAGTACGGTTGCAGCTGGGATATCGGGACGTAAAAAGCGTCCTTTCATAATATTTCTCTTTAAAAAAAACCCACAGACTCATTTTTTTTTTGAAATTGCCTACAGATTGCCCGTTTATGAGACAACTTCGAAATTCTTTTTTTTAGGAAAATGCAGCCTCCCTCTTGCGATTAAACGGAGATGTTTTTCATTAATTGAAACGATCCCGAACTCTATTTCATTAATGTTGAAGTAATGGGTCAGAGTTCGTATATCCGGAACCCCCCATCGTTGAGAACTGCCTGCCTGTGGCGGCAGTTCGAAAGGAAGGGGGGAACGGGGGGGCAACCCGCTCGTTTCCAATAACCTGCAAGCAGGCTCGTTATCCTAAAAAATCGAACGGAACCGTTTGTAAATAATCTCACCCCTCCCTTCCCGCGAACAGGTACTCCTGCGCCCAGCCACAGTATTCCCCGAAATGCTCCCGCGCAAACCCTCGGATGGTATCGTATTCCCGGGATGTGAGAGGAGCACCCGTGGCGAGATCCGGGAGATAGTGCTCCTGCATGATGCGCCGGATCCAGACATCGACCGGGAACGCCTCGTACTTCTGGAAGGCGAAGAGGAGGATGCAGTCCGCGGCCTTTGGTCCAATCCCGTGCAGTTTCATCACCTCTTTCCTGGCATCCTCGTACGGGAGTTTTCGGACCTTCTTCTCCCATACCTCTGCTTTGGTGACGGTGGAGGATGTGCCGAACACGTACGGCTGCCGGTACCCGAGCCGGCATTCCGTGAGTCCGTCGTGCCCCCCGCAGGCGATGACTTCGGGTTCCGGAAAGGTGTAATAGGTCTCCCCCTCGAATTCCATCGGTTTGCCATATCGCTTTGCGATCGCGGCGATCCGGCGCCGGATCGTGGGGATGTTGGAGTTCGTTGCGCAGATATACGATGCCGTGCACTCCCACGCAGGCTGGCGTATGAGACGCAGGCCCCGGTTTCTGATGATCGATGTATGGATGAAATCATCGGAGTCAAAGGAGCCAAGGACTGCGTCAAGATCGGTGTCCAGCGAGAAATAGTGCCGTATATACGATACCGGTGCGCCCCGGAACGTGAGGGTGTCCCCGTCCTGCCGTATTTTGATGACCCTGTGCTTAACCACCCCGGCCCAACAGCCGTCCGTGGCACGGTGCCAGCGGAAGACCTGCCCACAGGCAAGCGTTGCGTCAAGGTTGAATGGCTGGTCGGGGTTCAGGGTAAGTGTCGGCATGCGTGTTCCGGTGAACTCCGGTTTGTGCTGCAATCTTATTATCCTTGATTTTGCCGCACCTGCATGGAGGCCCGGCCAGGGTTTTGTGGCTGCACGCAGATCCATGGGTGGTCCCGGATCAGAACGAATAGTCTTTTAATATATAAATCAAATGTTGAGTACTATGGAACTTGTTGAGAGCCTGAAGGAATTCATTGAAGAAGGGCAGGACTGGGAGCGCAAGAACACGTCGGTCAAGGGAGTCTCGATCATCCGCCTCCCGCAATACAAGAACCGGCCGGCTTCACTTGCCATCGACATCAACCCGGTTGGCGAGACCGGTCTCCCGATGAAGAAGAAGGGTATCATGATCATGAGCGCACACGAGCTCCAGGCATTCCGCGAGGTATTTAAAAACGAGAAACTCGACAACCTGATGAAGACGCTCGAGGACGTTACCGGTAAGAAACCCGCAGGAAAAGCTGCCAAGCCCGACGTTGTCCAGATCTGAACCGGACGGAGTGATGCGTATCAGCAGTTGGAAAATTGTCTGTTTGATCTGCCTGATTATGGCAGTTCTCTTAAGCGGATGCCTTGGAGAGCGGGTGTCCCCGCAAACAAGTGATCAACCGCCAGTGATCTTTGTTGATTACCAGCGGACCGGAGGCATTGGCGGCGTGAACGACCGGGTTGTTATCTTTGATAACGGCGTCACGCTGGTCTCGACACGAAAGATGACAACCGAGATCGCGCTCAACGAGACGGAGCTTCGGGAAATCAACTCGCTCTTCACCACGAGCGATTTTCTGGCTCTCGAAGGGAATTATACCTCCGGCCGGGGTGGGGCGGATCTCTTGCAGTACCGGATAATCTATTACGGGAAGACTGTCCGGACCGAGGATACCGCGATCCCTGCCAGGATGCAGCCGGTGATTGACGAGATGAACCGCATCGTGTCAGAAACGCTTATCACGGCAAGGGCGGGATCTCCGCTTCCCCACATCATCCCGTAGCCCTCATTTTTCCTGTGTCTGTCGGCCCCCTCGTCATGGTTCACCCATGGCCAAAAAACCTGCGCGGGAGAACACCATTTGTTCCGGTGGTGACCAAATGCCCCCGGCGCTCCGGGGGATTTCTGCCCGAGCGACAGCGGGTTCCTGTGCGGCGGCTTCAGTTACCACAGCTCCCGGGTATGATCAGGATGTTTCGTAACCCGTTTTTTTTTATTGTCAACGCAAACGAAAGTGTCACACGCGTGTGGGGCCAAGCCAGGAAAAGGGCATTACGGTTTTACCCGGGGAATTCCAAAAAAAGTTACGTTATTTCTCGTACATGCACGACTGGATATCGTGACCGAGTTTTCCGATGGCGTCGGCACGGCACCGCTGGCAGTGACGCATCTGTTTGACGTATTTGCCGCACTCATCCTGCATCTTCCGCTTCATCTCGGGGGTTGGCGGGGTGATATGGGCAAATTTGTACTGGGCGATGAGCGGGATCACGTTGAATGTATAGACGCCCATCTCACCGACCTTTTTCGCGATGGCCGGGATATGATCCTCGTTGATGCCCGGGATATAGACCGTGTTGATCTTGACGATCATGTTCCGCTTCACTGCCTCTTCAATGCCCTTGAGCTGTTGCGAGAGGAGGATCTTTGCACCTTCAATTCCGGTATAGCGTTTTCCCTCATATTCGATATGCTGGTAGATCTTCGCACCGATCTCCGGATCGATGGCATTCAGGGTGACGGTGACATTGCCGACATCGTATTTCTCCAAAAGATCGATCTTGTCCGGCAGGAGGAGCCCGTTGGTGCTGATGCACTTGATGACATTGGGGTACTGCTCATGGAGCCGCTTCAAGGTCTCGAATGTCTCCTCGTTTGCGAGCGGTTCCCCGGGTCCGGCGATTCCCACGACCTTGATGTAGTTGAACTTTTCAACCACCTTTTTGACAAGATCCATGGACTCCTCCGGGTTGAGCACCTTGGTCGTGACCCCGGGCCGGCTCTCGTTGACACAGTCGAAATCGCGGATGCAGTAGTTGCACTGGATATTGCACTTGGGAGCGACCGGGACATGGCACCTGCCAAACGTGTGGCACGCCTTCTCGGAGAAGCAGGGGTGCTCCTGGATCTTGCGCATCTGTGCCGGGTCCCACTGGACTTTTTTGCCGTTTACTTCAGCAACCCGTATCTCATCTGCCATGCTAATCACCAGTAAGTTCGCGCTCGTGGTATAAATACCGTGCAATCCTGCACGTTGGCAGGGTGGAATAGGGACTGCTGGTTCGGCACCTGTATAAACCATCCCTGCCAAAGCCTATCAGGAATCCTGATGAAGAAATCCGAGAAGCAGAAGGGCAGGGAAAAGGTAAAAGATGAAAAGAACAGGATCCTGATGGTCGTTGGCGGTGCTGTTGCAGCACTCATTCTCGTGAGCATCATCGCCCTCGTCTTTGTCAACCCGTCCGGTGCAAAGGCCGGTGACACTGTTGCGGTCTTCTATACCGGGACGCTGGATGACGGGACGCAGTTCGATTCCAATATCGGAAGAGATCCACTGGTCTTTGTCATCGGGCAGGGCAGGGTCATCCAGGGAATGGAGGAGGCAGTCATAGGCATGACGCCCGGTTCGACAAAAACGGTTACCGTTCCTGTTGAGAAGGCGTACGGCCCGTACCGGAACGACCTCGTCCATGTTATGGACCGGTCCCTTCTCCCTTCGGATATCGATCTTGTGCCGGGGAACTATTACCAGATTCGCAGATCGGACGGGGCTGTGGCTAACATAAAGGTTGTCAACGTCACCGAATCGACCGTCACCCTCGACGAGAACCACGAACTTGTGGACAAGGATCTCATGTTCACGATAACGCTGTCCGAGATATCGAGGTAACGGATAACAACCTCCTCTCTTCCTCTCCGTTATCTCTCGCAGTTCTTCGGGCTAATTTGAGTGATGTGCAGGTAAACGGTTCCGGTTGCTCTGCGGTCAACCCGGTCTGCCGCAAACCCTGAGGCAGGTAAAGAGGCGTGAAGTCCCTTTTTTTTAAACTCATAAAAAGAAGATGGGCCCGGCCGGATTCGAACCGGCGATCTTCGCCGTGTAAGGGCGACGTCATAACCGACTAGACCACGAGCCCTGATTCCTACTAATGTCGCCCTGCTCACTATTAATGATACTGTTTTTTAAGACCAGGAACGGTTCTTAACGAACGTGCCTCACGGTATAGCATGAAATGAAAAAAGGAGAGTCTGTCCGGTTCGTAACTGCTCACGCAGCCGGATCGAACTGGAGGATCTTCTTGCCGCTCTTGTCGAAGAAGAGGAGCTGGCCGTCGATTATCCCATAGGTCTCTGACCATTCAAGATCCGTGAAGTACGCAGACTCCTGGCTCATCACGCCTGTCGGGGTCTGACAGATCTTCGCGGATACGGCAGGGCGGCGGAACCAGACATGCGGGGATTCGGTGAGCTGGTAATCCGTGACATAATCGCTGCATCCCGAGAACCCGCGAACTTTTCCGTCAGCTGAGAAGTCTGCCGTGATGGTGCTGCCTTCGGCAACTTTGGACCACATGCCCTTAGTGTCGTCAAACCAGCCGAGCTTCCAAGAGGTTGCAAGAAGGATCTGGGCATCGGAGGGAGCCGGTGTTGCGGTGGGTTGTTCGATGACCGGTGCAGGAGTAGGGGTTGCAGGAGCAGCCGCCGGTTCGCTGGTGCAGCCGGAGATCAGCACAGCGAGGACCAGAAGGCCAAAACAAACGAAGAAACACGGTTTCATAGTAGTATGGGAGGCTTTTTGGAGGAATAAATATAACGATTTGCAATTATTCCGCGATATACAACAGCCGTCTGAAAACGGGAGCCGCGGCGGTTCTTCGATGTTCTTTGAAAATAACCTCACCGTTGCAAGAATCCGGACAATGAATGCTCCGGTTGTTCCCGGGCAAAAAAAGAAAAAATGGGACTGGATTATCCTTTCTTTGGCGGGAGCTTGATGTCGAGCCCGTACTTCTCTGCATTCCGGTCGGCGATGGCCTGGATGGCGGCAATCTCGGTCTCCTGCAGTTTTGGCTTGAGGAGGTGGCGGAACCGTTTCTGGGTCTTGAGGTACTCGGTGACCGGTTTCCGGACAACCTTCTTCACCTTCGTGACCTTGCCGTCGACCATCTCGAAGTTCACCCAGAGGCCGGTCTCGATGGCCAGTTTTGCGATGGCGACCGTCTGTTCGCCCTCAAATCCCCAGCCGGTGCAGCACGGTACGTGGACCTGTACGTAGCAGGGACCGGGAGTGTTGATGGCTTTCTCAACTTTCTGCATGAGATCGGCCGGGTAGGCAACGGACGCGGTGGCGACATACGGTGCGCCGTGAGCGGCAAGGATAGCGGGCATGTCCTTCTTGGGCAGTTTGTTCCCAAACGAGCATTTCCCGGCCGGGCTTGTGGTAGTGCTGGCATCGTATGGCGTTGCACCGGAGCGCTGGATACCGGTATTCATGTATGCCTCGTTGTCGTAACAGATGTAGGCAAAGTCGTGGCCCCGCTCGAACGCACCGCTGATACAGATCATGCCGATGTCAAAGGTTGCCCCGTCACCGGCCATGATCACGACTTTTTCCTTCCTGCCCTGTTTCTTCAAGGAAGCTTCAATGCCCGAGGCAACGGCTGCAGCGTTCTCGAAGAGCGAGTGGATCCACGGGACTTTCCATGCGGTCTCCGGGTAGGGTGTGGAGAAGACCTCCATACATCCCGTTGCATTGACCACGATGGTCTCGGTCCCGGCTGCCTGCATGACAAGCCTGGCGGCAAGAGCCTCCCCGCAGCCACCGCAGGCACGGTGACCGCAGTCGAAGAGATCACAGGTATTTTTCTTCTCTGCCATTTCAGATCAACTCCTTTCGAAGGCCATAGAACTGGTCACCCACACCGTTCTCGCAGAGCGAGACGATCTCTTTGATGTCTTTTTTCCTGATGTCCCGGCCGCCCAGACCGAGGACGTAACCTTTCACCGGAATGGTGGAACCGTACATCGCGTCCCTGACCTCGATAGCGGTTGCACCCTTTGCGCCAAGGGAGATATTCTTGTCAAGTACTGCTACCCGTTTGACATGGGATAGCACCTTTGCGATCTCTTGAGACGGGAACGGGCGGAATACGCGGATCCTGAGGAGGCCGACCTTCTTTCCACTAGCCCGCATCTCGTCAATTGCGTCCTTGACCGTGCCGCAGATCGAACCCATGGCAATGATTGCCGTCTCGGCATCTTCAAGCAGGTATCCCTCGACAAGGGCGCTGTAATCACGGCCAAAGAGGGTGCCAAACTCTTTTCCGTACTTTGCGATGACGCCCTTTGCACGCTTCTGGGCTTCGTCCATCTCGTACCGGAACTCCATATAGTAATCCGGGGTTGCGTACATCCCGAAACTCATAGGATCCTTTGCATCCAGTTTCTCGGCCGGGTTGAATGCCGGGAGGTACCGGTCGACCTGCTCTTGAGTGAGCATATCGATGGGCTCGTAGGTATGCGAGAGGATGAACCCATCGAAGCAGACGAATGCGGGCAGCTGGATGGTTGCATCTTCTGCCACTTTGTACGCAAGGAAGTGGAGGTCGGTTGCTTCCTGGTTGTCCTCGGCATAGAACTGGAGCCAGCCGCAGTCCCGCATGGCAATTGAGTCCTGCTGGTCGTTCCAGATGGAGAGCGGTGCGCCAAGAGCGCGGTTGGCAATCGACATGACAATCGGTAGGCGCATCCCCGATGCGTTATAGCAGACCTCTGCCATGAGCATCAGGCCCTGCGAGGTGGTCGCCGAGTAGGTCCGGGAACCTGCCGCGCTTGCACCAACGCAGGCTGAAAGTGCGGAGAGTTCGCTGTCAACCGTGAGGTATTCTGCATCGAGCGTCCCGTTGGCAACAAAGTCCGCGAGGGCCTCGACGATGTGAGTCTGGGGGGTGATCGGGTAGGCGGAGACCACCTGCGGACGGCTGAGGCGGACGGCTTCTGCAACCGCGTGGGAGCCTTCGGTAATTTCCATCATCTTACTTCTCCTCCTGTTTCATGGTGATCGCTTCTTTGGGGCATTCGACCGCGCAGAGCCCGCACCCTTTGCAAAACGAATAATCAGGGTCGAAGAAACCCTCTGCATCCTCGTGTACACATCCCTCCGGGCAGAGAGTCCGGCACATCCCGCACTTCGAGCACTTCTCATGGTCGAAGATGGGTTTGAAGACCCGCCACGAACCGGTCTTGTTGTCCCGTGACTTGCCGGGCCGTGCCCGGCAGCCGACTGCAACTGCCATTATGCCGCCCCCCGGACAAT
>DUHF01000187.1 GCA_013331015.1 Methanoregula sp. | reverse complement strand
TTTTTGATATCCTTCAATCCCATAATCAGGACTCCGGTGTCATCGAACTGATCATAATCACGAATGCGGCACTTCCCAGCGGGATCATGATGTAGATGATTGCATACAGGAAGAGCGGATTGTTATCCCCCGAGAGAACCGACATGATAGACTGCAGGATGATCAAGAAGAGCGTGCCCGCAACCATCGCCGTTACATAGGATTCGGAGATGAGCGCCAGCATGTCGAGGAACTGCTTCTGGGTCTGCCGGTTCTCGAGCGCATACTGGTCGGCCTTGGTCCTGAAGTAATCAGTGAGATTACCTCCCGACGAGATGCTCGCCATGGCGCCCTGCAAAAACTCTTTCATCCGTTTGCTGGGAGTGCTTGCCGAGACGAGCCGCAAAGCATCGATGAGATCGCGGCCGAAGATATCGATCTCCCGGGCAATATACCGCGCTTCAACCGAGCTTTCCCCGTAAATCGGGCTGTCACCCAGCAGGCGGAACACTTCTGCCGGGGTGATGCCTGCCGTGGACATTGATGTCACGTAATTGATCGCGTATGGCAGGGTGGCATCGATGTTCCGGCACCGGTTGCCTGCTTCGATACCCGGATAGACAATGAAGATGGCATACGTGATCCCGCCAAAGACCAAGAGGGAGAAGAGGGTAATCGCAATGGTGCCGATGACGAGACTGTGTTCCGACAGCACGAGGAGCGCACCCGGGACGGCACCTTTGTACTGGATGAGCTTGGGGAGCTCGAGGAACCAGGACAATGCTCCAATGAACCCGGCAGCAAGGAGCCCGACGACAATCGAGCTGAAAAATGCGGTGGAGAGGTAAACCTCAAAGGGGGTCTTGAACCGCGCGGAGAGGAGATCGTTTCTGAGCTGTGCATACTCCTCCCGCTTGCCTTTCATCCGGTTGCCAAGGAGGTTGAAACAGAAGCGCTGGTACTTATTCATAGAGATCCTTCCTCACTTTCTCAATAACCGCTTCAGGATCGCGGTGGTACGAGATCAGGATCTTTGCCACGTCCTTGTAGTGCCGGATCTTCTTGATCCGCATCCATTCAAGAACTTCCTGCCGGCGCTTGAGTTCCTCGCGCATCCGGTTCTCGTTCCAGCCTTTGGACTCCATGATCTCTTCAAGAACATAGGATTTGCCGGAGTAGGAGTGCTCATCGGTTGCCGACCGCCACTTGAAGACCTCGTTGGTGATGAGTTCGTTTGTTCTCGGGTCGATATCCAGCACTTCGACGATCTGCTTGTTCCTCCTGATACGCTTGCCCCCGACCCGGGCCTGCACCTGGATACAGATGAAGTCGAGCGCCGAGAGCATGTTCCGCGGCACATCCATGGGCGGGTTCTCGATACGGTGAACAACCGAAGCAACGGAATCGGCGTGCGTTGTGGAATACGTGACGTGGCCCGTGCTCATCGCCTGGAAGAGGGTCTGGCACTCCTTGCCACGGACCTCACCTACGATGATGTACTCAGGCCTCTGACGCATTGCAGCCCGGAGCAGCTCATACATGTTGATCTCGCCCCTTCCTGCGGTATCGAACGAGTCCCGCGTGACACTCGGGATCCAGTTCGGGTGAGGGAGTTTCACTTCACGGGTATCTTCAAGGGAGACGATCTTGGCCATCGGGGGAATGAAGAGCGAGATGGCGTTCAGGGCTGTGGTCTTACCCGATGCAGTCCCTCCGGCAAAGATGGAGGACTTGCCGTTCTCAACCGCAAGCCAGATGTAGGCGATTGCAAGCGGCGAGAAGGTGTGCCACTCAATAAGGTCGGTAGGCGTGATAGGCTCATCCTTGAACTTACGGATCGTGAACGTGGAACCGTGAGCCGTCACTTCGGTCCCGAGCGTCATCTGGATACGGGAACCGTCCTGCATGGTGGCATCGAGGATCGGTTCTGCAATCGAGATGTACTTGCCGGCCCGCTGGGCGAGCTTGGTCACAAACGAGTCAAGATCTTCGCCCACATGGTAGGCGAGGGTGGTCTTCATCGATTCATAACTCGAATGGAAGGCAAAGATGGGGGTGTGGACACCGTCGCACGAGATATCTTCGATATATTTGTCGTGCATGATCGGGTCAATAAGCCCGTCACCGAGGAAATCCTTGTGCATGTTGTAGTGGATCTTCTCGACCTGGACCGGGTCCAGCTTGATCCCGTAATCATGGATGATATCTTCCGTGGCCGTACGGAGTTTCTTGCGGGCTTCGTCCCGGGAGATGTCTTTTGTGTTGATGTCGAGCGTCTCAAAGAGCCGCTCCTTTAACTCTTTCAAGAGATCTTTTTCGGGATCGGTCAGTTCCGGTTCAAGGACATGGTAGGTGTATTCGTGGGTTGAGTGATCATAGGTGATGCGGATGTAGGCGTAGGGTTCGTTGACCGGGTACATCTCCATCTCCTCAAGGCCGGGCTTGGGATGGAAACTGAGGTCGACAAGGGGACCGTGTTTCTTGGGGTCATAGTCTTCCTGCTCAGCACGGATAGCCTTGAACAGGGAAGAGAAACCGAACCGTTTGGCTTCCGGTTTGATCTTTGCCTTGTCCGCAACCATCTCTTCTTCGATATCAAGGTCCTTGAACCCGGCGGTTGAGAACTCTTTCTTCCAGATCTCGTCGAATTCCTGGGGGAGCGCACTGCTTCCCGTGCCTTCGAATGCATTGATCCGACCATGGAGCTTGAGTTCCTCGATCTGGAAGGTTGCTCCCTTGGGCAGGATCAGGCCGGAGAAGTCCGTGATCTGGTCAACAGAGATGATCTTCTCATCTGCATCGGTCTCTTTTCCGGGGGTGACTGGTTCTTCGGTGGCCAGGCGAACCTTTTTTGCCGCCTTGGCCTTCCTGAGCGCGGCCTTGGGATCCTCATCGATGATCTCGATTACCGGTGCTTTTTGCGGGGGTTCCTGGTAGAGAGGTTCCGGTTCAGCAGGTGCCACCACCGGGGGTTCCCGGGCACGGGGTTGTGGGGGAGCCTGCACGGGTTCTGAGGGTTCCTTTGGTTGCGCGGCAGGAGATTCCGGGGTCTTGCCCATGGCAGCAAGGAGTTTTCCTAAGGTTTCCCGCACATCTTTTCCCCCGGTATCGGGTTTTGGCACAACCACGGGTTCCGGAACCGGTTGTGGAGCCGGTCTCAGCACCGGCGCGGGAGCCGGTTCTGGGGAGGGGGGGGATTCATCTTCCAGAAGATCTTCAAAGTCGGTTATCTCTTCTGACGGGGTAATCACGGGTCTGCGGGGAGGCGGCGGAGTCCGGACCGGTTCCTGCGCGGGGACGGGGGCCGGTTCTGGTTTTTTTGTCATCCCCAGTTTTTTCATGAGGGCGGAGAAGTCGCCCCCGCCGGCACCAGGATCAGGGATACCTGATCCGGGCGGCGGAACATCCTTTACCGGCTCATCTGCAACGGCCGGTTCCTTTACCGGGGCCTTCTTCTTTGCCCCCCCGATCATCTTCATCAACGAATTTACATCGTCAAGCGTATCGTCATCATCGTTACTCATGTCTGACCTCCCCCGCAATTATCCAGTAAACCTGTAGTCAGTCGTGATACAGACTCGTATCCGGTAATCTCTAAAAGATAATTTTGTCTGGGAGTATATCTATCCTGCGGAATTAACCGGCTGATTTTGCGCGCTCCAAACGCAGATAATCCCACATTTTGCGGAATTCACGGGATTGTGCGGGGAGGGATTATCCATCGATCTCTTTCTGGATGCTTTTGAGGACAACCCGGATAAGCCCCAGCTGGGCATCAGCCCGGGTAAAAATGCAGAGATACAGGTCGCCACAGGGCGCAATGATGAACTTGTTTGTTGGCGTCTCAAGGATGAGCTGATCGAGATTGCCGATATCCATCTCCTGGGCAATTTTTGTCCCGGCCCGGGCAAAATCCTCAGC
>DUHF01000215.1:198-4145 GCA_013331015.1 Methanoregula sp. | reverse complement strand
AGTTTGACCCGGACCTCATCATCCCCGATACGGAGCGGTGCATCGCGGACGGCGCCATCGCCCCGTACCGCAACCCGATGGACGGGTTCCGGGGCCAGTACCTCGCAACGGTCGCGAAGAACTACGGTTTCTCGGTCCTCACGCCGATCAGGGATCTCACGAAGGAACAGTACGAAGCCCTGATGTTCGGCTCCTCAAAACGGATGAAGTTCCAGATGAGCATGAGAAACGGCGATGCCGAGTGGTCGCACACCGGGGAATGGGAAGGGCTCCTCCCCCAGACCGCCCGGCTCTATGCCCAGACCCAATCCGACTGGCGGAAGCGCGAGCTCGAAGGCTACATGCGGGTCTCCCCCTGCCCGGCCTGCAACGGGAAGCGGCTCAAGGAGAAGGTGCTCGCGGTCCGGATCGACGGGAAATCGATCATCGATGTCACCGATATGTCGATCTCGGAAGGCATCGCGTTCTTCAAAAATATCCATCTCACCAAAAAGGAAGCCGAGATTGCGAACCTGATCACCAAGGAGATCAAGAGCAGGATTGACTTCCTGGAGAAGGTCGGCCTCGGGTATCTCACGCTCTCCCGGAACGCCGGGACCCTCTCCGGTGGGGAAGCCCAGCGAATCCGGCTCGCCACCCAGATCGGCTCGAACCTGATGGGCGTCCTGTATGTCCTCGACGAGCCATCCATCGGGCTTCACCAGCGCGACAACCGGAAACTCATCGAGACCCTCCGGACGCTCCGCGATCTCGGGAACACGGTGCTCGTGGTGGAGCACGACGAGGACATGATCCGGTCGGCCGAGCATGTCATCGACATGGGCCCGGGCGCCGGGCTGCACGGCGGCTACATTGTTGCGGAAGGGAACCCGAAGCAGATCGAGAAGAACAAGAAGTCCTTAACCGGCCAGTACCTCAGCGGTGCAAAGATGATCGATGTCCCGCAGAAACGCCGGGCCCCGAAAAAGTACATCACGGTCAGGGGGTGCAAAGAGAACAACCTCAAGAACATCGATGCAAAATTCCCCCTCGGCCTCCTCACGGTCGTGACCGGTGTCTCGGGGAGCGGGAAGTCCACGCTCGTATACGAGACCCTGTACAAGGGCATGATGCAGATCATCAACAAGTCCCGCGACCAGGCCGGGAAGCATGACAGGATTGTCTTCGACGCCGATATCGACAAAGTCATCGTCATCGACCAGTCCCCGATCGGCAAGACCCCCCGGTCCAACCCCGCGACCTACACAAAAGTCTTTGACGAGATCCGCACGGTCTTTGCCGGGACCAAGGAAGCGAAGATGCGGGGCTTTGCGCCGGGCCGGTTCTCCTTCAACATCCGGGGCGGCCGGTGCGAGGCGTGCGAGGGCGACGGTCTCATCAAGATCGAGATGAACTTCCTGCCCGATGTCTATATCGAGTGCGAGGAGTGCAAGGGGAAGCGGTACAACCGCGAGACGCTCGAAGTCCTGTACAAGGGGAAGTCGATCGCCGATGTCCTGGACATGAGCGTCGAGGAGGCGATGAAGCACTTCGAGAACATTCCTTCGATCCGCACCAAGCTGGAGACCCTCTCCCGGGTCGGCCTTGACTACATCAAGCTCGGCCAGAGCTCGACCACGCTCTCCGGGGGAGAAGCCCAGCGGATCAAGCTCACCCGGGAACTTGCGAAACGGGCAACCGGCAGGACCCTCTATCTCCTTGACGAACCGACAACCGGGCTCCACTTCGATGATACCAAGAAACTGATCAAGGTGCTCGATGATCTCGTGGAGAAGGGCAACACCGTCATCGTGATCGAGCACAATCTCGACGTGGTCAAGTCAGCCGACCACCTCATCGACATCGGGCCCGAGGGAGGGAATGCCGGCGGGGAGATCATTGCGGCCGGGACCCCGGAACAGGTTGCAGCAACCAGGGCAAGCTATACCGGGGAATTTTTAAGACCGATCCTTGGCCAAACCTGAACCGGCTATTCCGGGCTCTTTTCATTGAGCAGGAGAACATCCTCCTTTCTCTTCCTGATCTCATCAGACTCCGGGTCAAGGTGGATCGCCCGGTCGTACATATCAAGTGCTTCAGGATACCTGTCGAGACGGGCATAACTGTTGCCCATCTCAAAGAGGGCCTTTGCATACTTCGGCGCAATGATGAGCGCCTGCCGGTAATATTTCAGGGCGCTCTCGTCCTTACCCTGCCCGGCCATCTCCCGGGCTTTCCGGTACAGGTACTGGGCCTCTATCGGGATCCCTTTTGCATAGAGCCATTCCATGGTATCAGATCCCCGCGTGAAAATCACGGGTTATCGCAAAACCGGATTAGATTCACGATTATCCTCGCAATCCTATAAAACTATCCCAATGGTTCACGGAATGGTTTTTTATGGAAGGGATCCCACTGGTGCTGTATTCCCGGATGACCCTGATCCGCTGGATCCGGCATTTTTTTGGGGAACGAAATGTTCCGGGAACCTGTTCACGCTCCGGGTTCTGTGCCCCGCCAGAGGTGCGCCGGTATCAGCTGGCGGCAGACCCCCCCCTTTTGGGGTATGGTTTTTCATTCCTGCTGCGACAAAAATCCCCGCAGGGGTTTTTGAAATATTCCCGGGCGTTTTTTTTAAATTTATTGGAGGTGCAAAACCCCCCCGGCCTTTTGCCCTATCGCGGTTCTTATAATGCACCGGATTCTATACTTGATCCGTCCGATGATCGATTACTCCGCCCTCCCCCATGCTCCCGGCTGCTACCTCTACTCGGACAAAGCGGGCACCATCATCTATGTCGGGAAGGCAAAGGATCTCAAAAAGAGGGTCACGAGTTACTTTACCAAGAATGATCATGATCCCAAGACCCGGAACCTGGTTGCCGCCATTGCATCGGTTGACGTGATGGTGACCAACACCGAGACCGAGGCGCTCCTGCTGGAGAACAATCTCATCAAAAAATACCAGCCGAAATACAACATCGATCTCAAGGATGCAAAACGGTTCGCCTACATTGAACTGACAAGGGAACCCTTCCCCCGGATCGGGATCGCGCGGAGAACGGGATCTGACGATGCCACCTATTTTGGCCCGTTCGTCTCTGCTGCCGGCCGCGATGACGTGATCAGGGTGATCAAGCGGATCTTCCTTTTGCGCTCCTGCAAAAAACTCCCAAAACGCGCCTGCCTCCGCTACCACATGCAGACCTGCAGCGCCCCCTGCATTGGTGCAATATCAGAAGAGGAATACCACAAGTCCATCGAACTCGCGACCGCGCTCCTCAAAGGCAGAACCAGTGAATTGCTCACCCGGCTCAGAACAGAGATGGCAGAAGAATCATCACGACAGGAATACGAGAAGGCGTTATCGCTCCGCAACCAGATCGCTGCCATCGAGCGCCTTGCAGAACGCCAGCACGTTGAGCAGCCAAAAGAGACCGACCAGGACGTTATCGCGTACACGATCTCCGGCCAGACCGTCTACCTGCTGATCTTCTCGGTTGAGAAGGGGCTTCTTACCCACAAGCAGGAGTATTCCTTTGAATGCCGCGAGGATTTCTTCGATGAATTCCTTGTCCTGTATTATTCCGACCGTACGCCCCCGCAGGAGCTGATCCTCCCGCATGAAGTGGATCCGGCGCTCGCGTTATACCTGTCGGAGCGGAAAGGAAAAACGGTCCACATCACCGTCCCGAAGATCGGCGAGAAGAAGAAACTTCTCGATCTGGTGGAGATGAACATCGATCATGCGTTCTTAAAGCACGAGCTGAAGGTAAAAGACCTGCAGGTTTCCCTTGACCTTCCCGATCCCCCGCTCGTGGTCGAATGCTTCGACATCTCCCATCTCTCGGGAACCGCCATGGTCGGCTCGATGGTCCGGTTTTCGGCTGGAATTCCGGATAAGAAGAATTACCGGCGGTTCAAGATAAAGACGGTCGAAGGAATCGATGATTTTGCGTCCATTGCCG
>DUHF01000215.1:0-179 GCA_013331015.1 Methanoregula sp. | reverse complement strand
AAAGGGCAGCTTGCCGCAGCGCTTGGTGCCCTGCAGTCCCTCGACTGTGCAATCCCGGTAATTGCGATTGCCAAACGCGAGGAGGAGGTGTACCTGCCGGGCGAGAGCCTCCCGCGCCGTCTCGATGAGAAGGGCATGGCCCTCCGGTTCATCCAGGAGATGCGGGACGAGGCGCACCG
>DUHF01000175.1 GCA_013331015.1 Methanoregula sp. | reverse complement strand
GGATGAAACTGCTCTTCGAGTTATCCGGTGAAAACCCGACACTCCCGTTCTCGGAACTGGGATGTATTGGCACGGTTCTTGAAAAGCGGTTGCAGGTCGCCGTCGTGGATGCCCCGGACCCGCAAAAAGCAAGGCGCCTGGCCATGACCCATGTCATCCTTGAATACCTTGGCTGGTGCGAGCCGGATCTCGCGGCATTTAAAAAACTCCTCGCGGATCTCTCGATTACCACCTCGCGCCCGTTTGCCGGCAGGGCCAAGAAAATCCATGGGGGGTGCAATGAGCGCAATCCCTGCTCCCAAAAAGAGTTCGAGCGGATGATAGGTACCATGATCGAGGGCCCGGTATGGCTTGACAACCCCGAAGTGGAATACCGGGCAATCATATCGGAGGACCGGTGCTATTTTGGAAAAGTCCTCTTTTCGTTCAATCGCGGATCATTCGATGACCGGAATCCCGGCAAACGCGATTTCTTCCATCCCGGTGTGATGATGCCGCGGATGGCCCGGACGCTGGTCAATATCGCCTATGCACGACCGGGGGAGACCCTGCTTGATCCGTTCAGCGGCACGGGAGGCATCCTTATCGAAGCCGATCTCCTTGGCATGCACCCGGTTGGAAGCGACTTCGACCCGCTGATGATCCGGGGCAGCACAAGAAACCTGAAGTCTGCGTCCCTGATGCTCGCTGATGCAACTCACCTGCCCCTTTCCGATCATTCCATTGATACGGTCGTGACCGATTTCCCTTACGGGCAGTCGGTCTGTATCCGGAAGACCGATTCCATGGACCAGCTCTATGCAGCCTCTCTTGACGAGATTCGCCGGGTGTTAAAACCTGGCCGACGGGCCGTTGTCGTCACCCACCGGGACATCTCGTCCATTGCCGCAAAATCCATGACCATCCTTGAGCAGCATGACCAGCGGGTGCACAAGAGCCTTACCCGGCGGGTCCTGGTCCTTTGCCATTAACCGCGGGGAGAATTCTAAATGCATTTCCTGCATAAGATCTAAGACAGGTGGACATGATGGCTCCGACGTATAGACGTGCAATCCTTGTTTTTATCATTCTCCTTTTCATCTCCTGCATGCCGGTAGCAGCCTATTCAGATGAGGCTGCTAATGCTTTTAGCAGGGGAACGGATCTCGTTAAAGCTGAAGATTATACCGGTGCAATAGCATCCTTTGATCATGCAATCTCGCTTGAACCTGATTTTTTTGAGGCATGGGACAATAAGGCCGATGTCCTCAACCGGGCCGGCGAATATAACGATGCACTCACAGCATCAAAAAAAGCTCTTGAGATCAACCCGGATTATGTCCGCGGCTGGATTAACCGGGGCCAGATCCTGTACAATATCGGATATTATTACGAGGATGTCTTGGGAGATCCGGACAAAGCAGATGAGTATTATCTCGAACAGCTCCATGCTTTCGAACAGGCGCTCCGGATTGACCCTGACAATACTGAAGCCCACTTTAACCGGGGTTATGCTCTTGCCGGCATGAAGCGATACGATGAAGCTATTGCTGCCTTTGACCGGGTCAGGAGCCTTGATCCCACGTACCCGAACCTTGCACTGAGCGAGAAGCAGGCACGCGTCCTGCGCGATGCAGCAACACCCTGGTACATCCGGTACGCTCTACCGCTGACGGCAATTGTTCTCATCGTTATCCTTACCGGGTTTTTTATCGTAATAAGGAGACGAAAGGTACCTGATGATGATCCATCGGTTCCTGAAAACCGGCGGGCCCGGCGGAGAAAGGATCAATAAAATTTCTTTGACTCTCCGATGATTTGTGTGGATAAAACCGTTTTTTAATAAGACGTTGATGGGGGCTTTACGCCCCAAAACACCCTACGATGGATTCTGCTGCCCTAAAAAAGGGGCATCCCCGCGGCGGCTCAAACAATACCATGGATCATAGATCTATTGTTTATCTTACTCACTTGAGCTGCCATAGAGATAAAAAAAATATCAGCGCCCCTTTTCATAGCAGATCTTCGCTTCTTCGTGTTTTCCAATCTTTTCAAGGATGTCCCCGATATCATTCCAGATCTCTTTTCTGCCCGGCTCAATTTCGAGGGCACGTTTGAACGAGGTGAGGGCATCCTGGTAGAGCCCGAGTTCCTGCAAAGCCCTTCCCTTGTGGATCCAGGCATCAGTGAATTCCGGCTGGAGATTGATCATGGCATCGAATGCCTCAACTGCCTCTTCGTTCCGGCCAAGCGCGATAAGGGCGCTTCCTTTGGTGAAGTAGGCAATGGAGAAGGCCGGGTCGATCTGCATCGCCCGGTCATAGGATTCAATAGCATCCTCATACTGCTGGAGGGATGAGAGCACCATCCCGAGCCGTGTCCATGCAACAGCATTCTCCGGCTCCAGCGCAAGGCCCCGCTCATACGCGTCCCGGGCCTCGGAATATTTCCCGAGATCGTAAAATGCATTGCCTTTCCCGAGCCATGCTTCGGCAACCTTGTCATCGAGCTCGATGGCCCGGTCAAATGATTCCACGGCATCACGGTACATGCCCAGTTCAGCAAGACATACACCCTTGTGGGCAAAGACTTCCGAACGGTGATCGATCTCAAGCGCCCGGTCATAGGATTTTATGGCTTCCCGGAACTGGTCCAGTGCCGCGTAGGCCAGACCCCGGTTTTCATGCAGGACTGACATCTTTGGTTTGAGCTCGATGGCCCGGTCGTACGCGGTGATGGCCGCATCATAGCTGCCCTGATCGAAGAGGCACCGGCCTTTCTTAAAAAATGCCTGCCAGCAGGACGGATTGATCTCGATTGCATGATCAAATGCCGTAATTGCCGTTGTTAAGCTGGCAAGTGCGATCAAGGCGATGCCTTTCTCGTACAGGGCATTGGCCGAGCCGGGATTGATTGAGAGAACCTGATCAAACGAAGAGATCGCTTCCTTGAACCGGCCGATCATGAGCAGTGCCCGGCCCCGTTCGAAGATAGCATCAGTAAACTCGGGCTGGATGGCAAGAACCGCATTGAATGACGTGATAGCTTCTTCGTACCGCCGTATCTTTGTCTGGGCTATCCCCTTGAAGTGGAATGCCTCGGCGTACCGGTTGTTGAACTCCAGTGCATGATCAAAGGCAAGGATTGCGTCATCATACTGCTCCGATTTTAAGAGAGCAACTCCCTTATAGTAAAATGCCTCGGGATATTCAGGCTGGAGGGCAAGGGCAGTATCGATACTCTCGAGCGCCGGGAGGTTCTGCTCCATGTGGATTAGGGCCATTGCCCGGTAGAGATACGGTGCGGCGAAGTCCTTTTTGATATCAAGGGCACGATCATAATCCGCAAGTGCCCCCGGGTAATTCCCAAGACTTGCATGGGAGATGCCCCGGAAGAGCCATGCCTCGGCGATATGATCGTTCAGGGCAAGGGACCGTTCGTATGCACTGACCGCCTCGTGATGCATGGAGAGCATGGCAAGGGCACGACCTTTCTGGTACAGGGCTTCGGCACATTTTGGCCGTTTTGCAAGCGCACTATCAAACTGTTTTATGGCATCATGGTACCTGCCAAGACGCAATAGAGAGATCCCAAGATGGTAATTTGCCTGTGCATCCTGCGGATCGATTCCCAGTGCCTTGTTAAAGAAACTCACGGCGTCCTGGTCCCGCTCAAGATATGAGAGGGCAATACCTTTTCCGGTCCAGACCCGGCCAAAGTTCGGCCGGATTTTCAGTGCCTGGTCGAAGGACACGATGGCATCATCATACCTGCCAAGGCGCGTCAGGGCGGTTCCCTTGTTGTAGAGTGCGTCAACATACTTCGGCCTGATTGCAAGTGCGTTATCGAATGCAATGACCGCTTCCTGGAACATACCGATTTCCCGGAGGGCCCGTCCCTTGTCATAATGAGCTTCGGCAAAATCAGGACGGATCTCGAGCGCCTTGTTGAAAGCTCCAATAGCATCATCGAATGAGGTGAGGGCAAAGAGGGCACTGCCTTTGAGGTACCAGGCATCAGCGTTCGTGGGATCGATCTCAAGGGTTTTTACATAGGATTCGATTGCATCGTTCTGTTTCCCAAGCTCTGAAAGACTCTTTCCCCGGTGGAGCCAGGCGTCTATCATGCGCGGGGAGATTGCAAGCACGCGATCGAAGGCTTCAATGGCATCAATCGAACGCCCCAGGGCGCTCTGGGATAGCCCTTTTTGATAGTAGGCAAGATCGTTTTCCGGGTTGAGTTCAAGGCTCCGGTTCAGGGCAATGATTGCCTCATCGTGCCTCCCGAGACTTGCAAGTACCAGTCCCTTCTCGTAATATGCTGCCGGATAATTTCTGTCAATACTGATGACCTTGTCAAAGGTTCTGACTGCCTCGCGGAACATCGCCAGCAGGGATAGTGCCCGGCCTTTGTCGAACTGGACATCGGCATCGGTTGGATCGATCTCGAGGGCCCGGTCAAAGATCTTGACCGCCATTTCCGGCTCGCCAAGCCGCATGAGTGCGGCTCCTTTGAAATGCATTGACGGGACATGGAGTGGTTGGAGGGCAAGGGCTTCGTTGTAGGCCTCAATTGCCTCCCGGGTCCGTTCCAGGGTGTCGAGTGCCCGGGCTTTTGCATACCGGGCATCGAAGAAGCCGGGCCGGATGCCGACAGCCCGGGTAAAGGACTCAACCGCATCCGCATGGCGACCGGTATTTACCAGGGATATTCCCAGTTCATACCAGGCATCCCCGTTTTCGGGAGTGAGGGTGAGCAGGTGGTGCAACGTATCGATGGCTTCATTATGATGTTCGAGTGCCACGTACGAGGAAGCCAGGGTGTGCATGGCTTCGTGATTTCCCGGGTCCAGTTCGAGTGCTCGCGACAGGACTTCGATGCATGCAGCATAATGGCCAAGCCGGAACAACCCTGCCCCTTTCTCGTACCATGCAGTTGCATGGTCATGATTGCGGGCGATCACCGCGTCATAGCCTTCAACCGCATCGGAATACTTCTCAAGTGAGAAGAATGCCCGGGCCCGACCGTACAGTGCATCCGGATGATCGGGCCGGGTCTCGAGAACCTGATCGAATGCCTGGATTGCCAGATCATACCGGGAAAGGTGCATTAAGGATTTGCCTTTCTCTAACCAGATCTCCGGATTATCTGAAACCAGTGCAAGGGATGCATCAAATTCAGTCACCGCTTCGGCATGACGGTCGAGATTGACAAGAGAGAGACCCCGAAGCCACGAGGGATACGGGTCTTTTGGCAGCTGGACAGCGGCGTCGTGCAGGACTCTCTCGGCATCATTGTGCCGGTTGCTCTTTGCCAGCGCAATACCCTTCTGGAGCAGGATCTGGCCGTTACTGGGTTCGATTCCAAGGGCAATATCAAAGATCCGGATAGCCTCGTTATATTTCCCTATGCGGGAGAGTGCGTTTCCTTCCGAGAAGATGATCTCCACATTCTGGGGATCGGTCTGTCGTGCCTTGTCATAGGAGCGGGCTGCCTCGTCGTCCTGCCCGAGCTTCTCAGCACAGATTCCGCGGTGGTGCCACGCAACCGAGCGGTCCGGAATATGTTTCAGGTGCCCGTCAAAAGCAATGATTGCCTCCTCATAACGACCGAGCTGTTCGAGCGCCATTGCGAGGCTGAAATAACCATCAGGGAACCCGGGATCGAGCGCAAGGGTCTTTGTAAAGGACACAAAAGCATCTTCGTTGCGGCCAAGGCTCGCGAGGGCAAGCCCCCTCGCATAATGACAGTCCCGCTGTTTGCTGTCGCTTTCAAGGGCGAGATCGAAAGCGCCTACCGCCTCCCCGAATCTGCCAAGTTCAGAGAGGATAAGCCCTTTTTCATATAATGCACCAAAAGATGCCGGCTGGATACGGATTGCCTGTTCGAACGAACCGAGTGCTTCTGCAAGATTCTCTGTGTGCACAAGGCTGATGCCCAGGTGATACCAGGCATCGAACAGATCCGGGTCAAGATCGAGTGCAGCACCAAGAGAGCCGGCAGCTTCTTCATACTGCTTGAGATTGAACAGTGCAAGACCCCTGTGGTAGTGTGAGAAGATGTGGGATGGATCAAGGGCAAGTGCCATATCAAAGGAGGCGAGCGCATCCTTGTGCCGGCCGAGGCGTTCGAACGCAAGACCCCTCTCGTAAAATGCACTCATGAAATGCGGATCCACTTCGGTTGTGACCTCAAATGCCCTGATGGCTTCGGTATCTTTTCCGAGTTTTACCAGTGCAAGTCCCTTGTCATACCAGGCATTGGTGAATTTGCGGTTGATGGCGATTGCCCGGTCATAGGATATCACCGCTTCATCATGCTGCCCGAGTTCGGCAAGGGCGATTGCCCGGTCATACCAGCCATTGGCATCCCGGGGTTTGAGCTCAAGGGCACGGGTGAGCGATTCGAGCGCCGGTCCAAACTGCCCCATCGAAAGGAGCGAACTGCCTTTGTTGAGCCAGGCTCCCGCACACCGGTCATCGGCTGCAAGAACCTTGTCAAAATCAATAACAGCTTCAGAGTAGGCTGCGATCTCCCGGTGGGCCCGGCCTTTCAGATACCAGGCCGTGATATTGTCCGGATCAAGTGAGATCACCTGGTTAAAAGCTTCAATTGATCCTGCCGGGTTGCCAAGCTCAAAGAACACCCGGCCTTTCAAGAGCCATGCCCCGATATCTGTGCTGCGGAGGTTCAGTGACTGGTCAAGGGCCTGCAGGGCCTCTTCGAGCCGGTGGAGTTTTCCGAGTGTTTTTCCTTTCTGGAAGAAAACATCCGGGTTCTCAAGCGTCTGTTCGCAAATCCGATCAAAGGATCTTAACGCATCATCGTACTGTTTAAGGTCAAAGAGTACGAGACCTTTGTGATAGAGCGACAGGATATGGGTTGGGTCCAGCACAAGGCCCCTTTCGAATGATTCAAGCGCATCCCCGGGGCGCCCGAGTCGCTCAAGTGCCAGACCCTTCTCATAACAGGCACCAGGAAAATGTGAATCGATTGCTATTGTTGCATCGAATGCCCTGATGGCTTCGGTATCTTNNGTGCAAGTCCCTTGTCATACCAGGCGTTGGTGAACTTCCGGTTAAGGGCAATAGCACGGTCAAATGAGAGTACCGCCTCTTCATGCCGGCCGAGTTCAACCAGGGCAACAGCGTGATCATACCAGCCGTTGACATCTTTGGGTTTGAGTTCAAGGGCACGGGTGAGTGATTCGAGTGCTGGCACAAACTGCCCCATTGAAAGGAGCGAACTGCCCTTATAGAGCCAGGCTCCCGCACACCGGTCATCTACTGAAAGAACCTTGTCAAACGCTGCAATTGCTTCAGGATAGGCTGCGATCTCCCGGTGAGCCTTTCCCTTGCGGTACCAGGCTTCAAGGTTACCCGGATCAAGGGCAAGGGCGCGGTCGAACGCTTCAACCGATCCCGCCGGGTTGGCAAGATCGGAGTGCACCCGGCCTTTCAAGAGCCAGCCTTCCAGGTAATCCGGCCGCAGGTTCAGGGACCGGTCAAGGGCCAGCAGGGCTTCTTCGAGCCGGTGGAGTTTTGTGAGTGCTTTTCCCTTCTGGAAGAAAACATCCGGATCCTCCGGCGTCAGTTCGGCCATTTTGTCGAATGCCCGGATTGCATTCTCGAATTTTCCCAGGCTGGCATAGGCAAGCCCGGTCCGGTATACGGCATCAATGATCGTGGGATCATTGGTCAGTGCCTGTTTATAAGCGCGGATTGCCTTGTCGAACTTTTCTGTTGATTGCAGGGCGAGTCCCCGGTGATAATGGGCAGAGGCATGCGTGGGCGCATACTCAAGAGCACGATCGAATGCCCGGATCGCATCGCCGTACCGGTCCAGGCGCTGGAGCGCACATCCCTTGAGGTATGCCGGTTCAGGATTCGAACCGTCCAGTTCCAGCGTGAGATCGAACGACACAACTGCCTCTTCGTCCCGCCCAAGCTCTGTGAGTGCAAACCCGCGGGTGAAAGCGGCAACGGCATTCGCCGGATCCAGTTCGAGCGCACGGTCGAACGCAGGAACTGCATCGGCAAAACGGCCGAGCTTCATGATGGAATCTGCCCGTTCAAACGAGGCGGCAGCATCGTCAGGAGCCAGTTCAAGCACCCGGTCATATGCTTCCAGCGCCTCCTGCCACCGGAAAAGTGCATGGAGCGCGTGGCCGCGAAGGTACCAGATATTCTGGGTTTTGTGGCCAAGCCCGAAAACCACGTCACATGCGGCAATGGTCTCCTCGTGCCGTTCAAGGCCGGCAAGAGTCACGGCTTTTGAAACTGCCGCATCCACCATACCGGGCTCAAGTGCCAGTGCACGGTCAAATGACGAGAGTGACTCTTCGAACCGTCCCAGTGCAACCAGTTGCAGCCCCTTGTTGAACCATCCCTTTGCACATCCGTCGTCGACTACCAGGGCATGCCTGAACGATTCCAGTGCTTCTTCATGGGAATCGAGCCGGTCAAGACAGAGGCCCCGCAGGAACCAGGCAGCCGCATTGGCATCATCCAGTGCAAGGACTTTGTCGAACAATGCGGCAGCCTCTTTCCACTTTCCGATATGGAACAGGGCTTTGCTCCGGAAGAAGAGTGCGAACACGTTTTCTGGCCGGCGTTTTAAGGATTTGCCGAACGACTCGATCGATTCCTTGTACCTGCCTAAAGTGAAGAGTGAGAACCCTTTACAGCAGAGGACATCCGGATTTGCCGAATCGTTCTCGAGTGCACGGTCAAGGGAGATGATGGCGTCCTCGTACCGTTTCAGCCTGACAAGGGCAATACCCTTCCCGCGGTGCGCCCGCTCGTTCTCCGGATCCTTTGTAAGGGCCTCGTCAAATGCAGCAAGTGCATCTTCATGGCGCCGCAGGTGTGCAAGTGCTTCGCCGCGGGTAACATGGACACGGGGGTTGTCGCGTTCGTGAGCAAGGGCCCGGTCAAGGGATGCAACGGTTTCTGCATACTGCCCCAGGCGCGAATACATGAAACCCTGCTCTGCGTGGACATTATGCGTATCCATGCCGAGAGTAATACACTGCGAGAAAGCAGCGAGTGCCTCCTGGGTACGGTCGAGTTCGGCAAGCGCAAGACCCTTCTCAAAGATGATGGGTATGGTGTCGGGAGAGAGAGAGAGGAAACCGTCAAAGGCTTCCACGGCCTGCGCATACTTCTCCAGGAGCACAAGAGCCCGACCTTTCTCCTGCCAGGCTTCGGCATTTGCCGGGTTCAGTGCGATGGTGTCTGAGAATGTCTCCACGGCATCATCATACTGGTGGGTCAGCATCTGGGCAAACCCTTTGTACACAAACGCCCGTTCGCAGGTGGGCTGGATACGGTTTACCTGGACATATGCCGCGATCGCTTCCTTGTAAAGCCCGAGATGATCAAAAGCCCGTGCAAGTCCGTAGAGGGCAGTCAGGTCCTTTGGATGACTGCTGATGACCC
>DUHF01000264.1 GCA_013331015.1 Methanoregula sp. | reverse complement strand
GGAGACCAGCGATATTTTTATATCATGACAGCACGCAACACGTGATACTTATGTACTACATCATCCGGTGCCCGGGAGGATGCAGCACATTTACCTACGTGGACCGGTTCCAGAAATGGAAACTCTGCCCGTTCTGCGGCCATGCATACGAGGTGGCAGGGGTGCCGGTGTACCTTGAAGTTGAGGATCACCGCGAGGCCGAGCATATCGTCCGGCAGATGGAGCGGCACCTCCAGACAACGAAAAAGAAAGATTTCTCAAAAGAAGAAAAAGAAGAACTCCGGCGCCATTATACCGCGGCACTGCGGGGAAAACATAAGGGCGCTGCATCGTAACGCCCCTTTTTTTGCCGGTAACAGATCCAGCCAATACATCCTGTCAGGGAAAAAACGAGTGCTGTTGTTTTCTACCCTTGTAATAACCGATTGCCAGACCAAAATGACGCTCCCATGGCGGGGCATCAGGCCGGTCTAGTGCTCGTCATTCTCCGCACGTGCCTTCATTGACCGGAACACATTCAGGACAATGGAACCGACAATGAGCAGGGAGATGCCGATTATGGCGTAGATGATCAGGCTGAAGTTTTCCTGCACGATCGGGAGACCCCCGAAGAAATACCCGGCTAACGTGAATGTGCAGATCCAGAGAACTGCACCCGTGACATTGTAGACAATGAACAGGCTGTACTGCATCTTCCCGACCCCGGCAAGGAACGGGGCAAATGTCCTGATGAACGGAACAAACCGCGCAATCACGATGGTAAGACCCCCATACCGGGTGAAATATTCCTCGGTTGTTTCGAGATGCCGGCGCTTGACCAGCGAGTAATTCTTCTCCAGTACTTTCATGCCGATTGTATGACCGATCCAGTAATTGACCGAATCCCCCAGGATTGCTGCTGCGATGAGACTGATGAGCAAAATCTCGAGACGTAAAAAACCCGCTCCGGCAAGTGCACCGGCAACAAAAAGGAGCGAGTCGCCCGGCAGGTAGGGCATGACCACAAGGCCGGTCTCGCAGAAGATGATCAGAAACAGGATCAGGTACGTCCAGAATCCGTACGCTGCAATGATACCCGGCAGGTAATGATCAAAATGGAGAACGAAATCAAAAATCGCAAACAACAGATCCATTTCCGGTTATTTCTGATCCCGGAAAGGATAAATCATACGGTAGGGTGAAAAATTTTTGCAAAGGGGGAATCATCGCTGTCCTTGTTCTCACATCTCCGGTGGATTTTTTTGCAATGTGTGAATGCGGAACACGGTCCGAAGCAGCAACCCGACCAGGAGGACCGGCGCGGTGAACACGATAATTCTTGCCCACCCATCAGCTGAAAGGGGAACCGTGCCAAAGACGGCTCCCCCGTACTGGACAATTGCTATCTGGATGAGAACAACCAGTCCCATGACAATAAAAAATGTGGGATTCCCGGAGAAGAACGGGGGCATCCGGCCATCCAGCGCCCGGCAGTTGATCCCGTTCCAGACCGCGGCGATGATGAAGGCTGAGAAGAAGACGGTCGTAATCTCTGCCGTTGTCGTTCCCCCGATAAAACCGGTCGCGATCTGAAGGAGCCCCCCGAGGATGAAGACCGTCCCGGTCACGAGGATGGAGAGCCACATGAATGGCGTGATGATCTTTGCATCCTGCGGGATCGGTTTATGGTTCATCAGGCCTGCGTGCGGGGCTTCGGAACAGAGCGCAAATGCCGCGAGCGTGTCCATGATGATATTGATCCAGAGGATCTGGATGATGGTGAAGGGTTCAGGATATCCAAGGATGGTCGAGAGGAAGATGATGATGACTGCACTGAAGTTGATGGTGAGCTGGAAGAGGATGAACCGCTGGATGTTCTCAAAGAGCGACCGTCCCCACCAGACCGCGCTCGTGATCGAGGCAAAGGAGTCGTCGAGCAGGATGATGTCGCTTGCTTCCCGTGCAACTTCTGTTCCGGCGATTCCCATAGCCATCCCGACATCGGCGTGTTTAAGGGCCGGGGCATCGTTGGTCCCGTCACCGGTAACCGCGACAACTGATCCGTTCTTCTGGAGTGCTTCAACAAGCAGCAGTTTGTCCATGGGTTCTGCCCGGGCCATCACATCGAGATCGCCTGCAGCGGCTGCCTGTTCGTCAACGGAAAGGGTGCGGAACGCAGCACCGGTCATAACCGTTCCCCCCTGCAGGATCCCCGATTCCCGTGCAATAGCCCGCGCGGTCTCCGGGTTGTCCCCGGTGACCATCCGCACCCGGATCCCGGCATGCTGGCAGGTGGCTACTGACTCAGGGATGTTGTCCCTTAGATGATCACGGATACCCACAAAACCATCCCAGGTGAGGCCGGTCTCGTGCTCGTCATCACCGGTGATCTCCTTGTGGGCAAAGGCCAGCGTCCGCATTGCCCGCGACGCAAGTTCGGAGACACCGGAGAGGTCCGGCGTACCCGTGCAAAGCCCGGCCAGGATCTCCGGCGCACCTTTCACGAGAAGATAGTTCTTATCCCCAAGACGGACAACCGTCGACATCCGCTTGCGTGTCCCGTCAAAAAGGTACTGCCGGCTGACCGTTGTCTCTGCCCGGATCTTCCGGTAGTCCATGTTGTGCGTGCGAAGCCAGCGGAGCAACGCCCCTTCGGTCGAGTTCCCGATGACAATGATCCGGCCTTCGCGTTCTTC
>DUHF01000114.1:691-3104 GCA_013331015.1 Methanoregula sp. | reverse complement strand
GCGTTCGGGAGTGCCATGACGCTCTTCTTCTGGGCCAAATGGATGGGCAAGATCATCACAGTCACCACCGACAGCCAGAATATCGAAGGTGAGGTTGACAAAAGCGAATGGGCGGCCCTCCTCTCCCTTGCCGGACTCTCGTTTGTCACCACGCTCGTCTTCCCGATGCTCTCGACCCATCTTCTTGAGCCGTACCTCCTGGCAAACTACGGCAATGTGACCCGGCTCTCGCAGGACAATATCATCATCATGATCCTGATGCTTCTCATCCTGATGGTGATGCCCCTGAGTATCCTGCTGCCAAAGCACAAACACCGGCACCTTGCACCTTACATGTGCGGGAGACCGACAACCCACGATATGCGCTTTGCGGGCTCTCTTGGTATCCAGAAAAAGACCGTGCTCTCCAACTACTACCTCCAGGACTGGTTTGGTGAGAAGAGACTGAAGAGCTGGGGTATCTGGCTCTGTTCGGCCATCATCTGTATCATGGTCCTCTCGGCCGTTCTCAAGGGGATGATCCTATGATTGATATCCTCATGGCCCTCGTCTTCGTGCTTGTGGCGCCTGTCATTGGCGGCCTTGTTGCCGGTATCGACCGGAAGATTACCGCCCGCATGCAGGGCAGGGTCGGTCCGTCGGTTTTCCAGCCGTTCTACGATGTCGGCAAACTCTTCGAGAAGGAGAACGCTGTCGTGAACGAGACCCAGATCTTTTACGCGGTCTGTTACATCATCTTCATGGCCTTCACCGGAGCGCTCTTCTTTGCCGGAGGCGACCTGCTGCTCGTCATCTTTGCGCTCACGCTCGCCCAGGTCTTTTTGGTCCTGGGTGCCTTTGCCGCAAACTCCCCCTACAGCTACATCGGGGCGGAGCGCGAACTGCTCCAGATCATGGCCTACGAACCGATGGTCATCTTAACCGCGGTGGGAATGTTCGTTGCCACCCGGAGTTTCAATGTCTCCGAGATCGCAACGACCACAATACCTGTAGTGTTGCTCATCCCGGGCATCTTCCTTGGGTTCCTGTACACGCTGACCATCAAGCTCCGCAAGTCCCCGTTCGATATCTCCACCTCGCACCATGCCCACCAGGAGATTGTCAAGGGTGTAACCACAGAGTTCTCCGGCCCTTCGCTGGGTCTCATCGAGATCACCCACTGGTACGAGACCGTCCTGCTTCTGGGGCTCCTGTACCTCTTCTTTGGCTGGAACCCGCTTCTTGGCGTCGTGGCCATTGTCGTCCTGTACCTTATCGAGATCCTCATCGACAACACCAACGCCCGTGTGCGGTGGCAGTTTGCCGTCAGGAGCGCGTGGCTTGTTGCCCTCATCGTTGGGGTAATCAACCTTGCCGTCCTGTACTTCCTCTCAGGAGGTGTATCATGACCTACCTTGCAAAGTCTCCCTGGCTTATCCACTACGATGCCTCGAGTTGCAATGGCTGCGATATCGAGGTCCTGGCCTGCTTAACCCCGATGTACGATGTCGAGCGGTTCGGGATCATCAATACCGGCAACCCCAAGCATGCCGACATCTTCGTGGTTACTGGCGGGGTCAATGAGATGAACCGTGCGGTCATCCAGAACATCTACAACCAGATGCCGGACCCCAAAGTCGTGGTTGCCGTGGGCATCTGCGCCTGCTCGGGCGGGGTCTTCCGCGAGTGTTACAATATTGCCGGGGGTATCGACATGCTCATTCCGGTGGACGTGTACGTGCCCGGCTGCGCAGCCCGCCCGGAGTCGATCATCGATGGTATCGTGACGGCTCTTGGCATCCTTGAAGAGAAACGGAAGAAGAACGTGCATTCGCCGGAAGTTATTGACCGCGGGTACCCTGAACACCAGCGGGATGCACGAGGAGGTGCACAATGATGGAACCCCAGACCATCGTCGAGATCACTATCGGAGACGTCATACCGAAAGCCGAACAGGCAAAGAAGGACGGGCATCGCCTTGTGCTGATGAGCTGTACGAAGATCGAAGATACGTTTGAGATCGTCTACACGTATGAAAAGAACCTCAAACTTGCCAATTACCGCATCACGGTAAAACAGGAAGACGAGATCCCAAGCATCTCCGGGATATACTGGGGGTCGTTTGTGTACGAGAACGAGATCAACGACCTGTACGGCCTCAACGTGAAAGGCATCAATATCGACTTCAAGGGCACGTTCTTCCAGACTTCGGTCAAACATCCCTTCAATGTCACGATCACCAGGGGGGACGACGCATGTCAAAACAGATAATTGTCCCGTTCGGCCCGCAGCACCCCGTGCTCCCCGAACCCATTCATCTCGATCTCGTGCTTGAAGATGAGAAGGTCATCGACGCGATCCCCACCATCGGGTACGTTCACCGGGGTCTCGAGAAACTCGTGGAGAAGCGGGAGTATACCGAGTATGTCTTCAT
>DUHF01000114.1:0-668 GCA_013331015.1 Methanoregula sp. | reverse complement strand
CAGATCATGGGACTCGAAGTCCCCGAGCGTGCGCAGTTCCTGCGGACCATCTGGGGTGAGTACTCCCGTCTCCACTCACACCTCCTCTGGCTCGGGCTCTTTGCCGACTCCATGGGCTTTGAGAGCGTCTTCATGAACGCGTGGCGCCTCCGGGAACACATCCTTGACGATCTTGAATCCACTACGGGTGGCCGGGTCATCCAGGGTGTCTGCAAGGTAGGCGGCGTCCGAAAGGATATCGCTCCCGAGAAGCTCGACGAGATGCTCAAAGGGCTCAAGAACCTTGAGCACGAGCTCAACGAACTCAACAACGTCTTTTTGTTCGACCAGTCCATGAAACACCGGCTCAGGGGAGTCGGGAAACTCAGCAGCGAGGACGCGTATCAGCTCGGGGCGGTTGGCCCGACGTCCCGGGGCAGCGGCATCGACATCGATATGCGGAGCACCGGCTATGCGGCATTCAATAAGATCAACTTCAAACCCGTGGTCGAGCACGATGGCGACTGTTATGCCCGCTGTGCCGTCCGGGCAAAGGAGATGATAGCCTCGATCGACATCATCGGGCAGTGCATCAGGAAGATCCCCGACGGCCCGGTGGACATGAAAGTGACCGGTGCACCGGATGGCGAGTACTTCAGCCGCGCCGAGCAGCCCCGGGGCGAGGTCAT
>DUHF01000135.1:1782-4761 GCA_013331015.1 Methanoregula sp. | reverse complement strand
TGGTGAGCCGCTCGTTTGCTCCCGCGTTCGATGACATGAAGGTAACCCGAAAAGATCTCGACATTGTGACCGAGTCCGGCCGTAACCTTGCCGCCCTGCTCACGGGAGCGTTTCTGGTCATTGCCGCAACCTCCGATCCCGAGGTGAACAACCGCATCGGCCGGCTCTGCAGGGCTACCGGGATCCTCTTTAATAATGCCAAAGGCGAGACCGGCGATGTGATCATGCCCGCAGTCACGCGGGGGGAAAACTACACGATTGCGGTGAGTACCGGCGGCAACAGCCCGGCGGTCTCCCGCTACATCCGCGAGAAGATTGATGACGAGTTCCCGGGACTGGATGATATGATCGCACTCCAGACCCGGCTGCGGGAAGTGCTCATGGTCCAGGAACCCGACCAGAAGAAACGTTCCGCCATCATCGCAAAGGTCCTTCATGACCCGACCGTCTGGGCAGCGCTCGAAGCAAAGCGCCCGGATGTCTGGGAGGATGTCCGGACGAGGTATTTATCATGACGGAGCAGGCCGGCGTGATGATCGCCATTGCGGGCGTCAGCCACCACACCGCAAACGTGAGTGCCATTGAAGCATTCCGGTTCGGGGACGAACCGGCCCTCCTTGCTGCGGCAAAGGAGCGCTTTACCGGAGCCCTCCTTCTCCAGACCTGCAACCGTGTTGAGGTGATCGTTGAAGGCGACCCGGAAGGGCTTAAAGAATTCCTCGCGGAGCAGGGCCGGGAGGGTTTCTTCATGCATGAAGACATCGGCGCCCTCCGGCACCTCTTTGCACTGGCATCAGGGATCGACTCGATGATCGTCGGCGAGGACCAGATCATCGGCCAGCTCAAAAAAGCCCTCTGTGACGGGCAGGAAGCCGGCACCATCTCGCCCCTGCTTGAACACTGTGTCACGAAGGCAATCCATGTCGGAATCGAAGTGCGGAAACGGACCCTCATCAACCGTGGGTCGGTCTCGATCGGTTCGGCGGCAGTCCAGCTTGCCGAAGCGGAGATCGGGAGCCTTGAGGGAAAACACATCCTTGTGGTTGGCAGCGGCGAGATGGGGCTTTTGGTTGCCCAGGCCCTTGCCGAGAAGAAACTGACCGCAATGTACGTTGCAAACCGCACATTTGGCCGGGCCGTGATCCTTGCCGGCAAGATCGGGGGAAAAGCCGTCAGGTTCCCCGAACTCTACCACTACATCACCCTCTCGGATGTGGTCATCTCCTGCACCTCCGCACCCCACCCCATCATCCGGCGGCAGGATCTTGCCCGGGCGATGAAGGACCGCTGCTGGCCGGTAGAGGGACATCCCCGCCCGCTCATTCTTGTGGATATCGCCCAGCCCCGCGATGTAGAGGAGGGCGCCGACACCATTGACGGTGTCCATCTCTTCACCATTGACAGTCTCCGCACCATCAACGAACAGACCATGAGCACGCGAAAAGCCGAGGCGGACCGGGCCCATGCATTTGTTGAAGCGGAACTCTCCATCTTCCTCCGGCACCTCAACCGCCGGTCAGCGGATGAGGTGCTTGCCTCGCTCCATACCTGGGCCGAATGCGTGCGGGTCCGGGAACGGGACCGTGCGCTTGCAAGGCTCAGTGGATGTGACCCCAAAGCCGCGGCAATCATCGACGACCTTACCCGGGTTCTTGCAAAGAAACTGATAACCGATGTGACGTTTGCCGTCCGGGCCAGTGCCGAGGAGGGCGACCTTGCAACCGCGGAGGCGCTCGTAAAAGCGGTGACCGAGGGGGAGTGCATCGGGGGAGGCAAAGAGGGCGGGAAGGCGGGCGGAGCAGGAATGGAATTGCCGGACCTTGAGACGGCAAAGACCGATCGCAACCGGTGATTATCCACGTTTACCCGGAATCAGGTTGCGTAAAAGTAAACGATCACTGCGGGTATACCCCCGGGATCATGCAGGTGCCGGGCGTCATCTCCCCCGCCCAATCGAATGCCTGCCCGCGCCGACGGGCTGCCTTGTTGGGTGGCACGCGGTTCCTTAAGTGCGGTTCGTCACCCGTTTTTTAAAAAATTTACCGGAACTCCCCGACTTCAGCATCCGCAATCCCAAGCTCCTTATCAATTGCGACAACGAGCCGGTTCAGCACAAAGATCACGTCCCGGGCATCCTCTTTGTCCATGGTGCCCGGGGTATGCCAGATCACTTTTTTCCGGAGCAGGGTCGTGAGTTCCTCGATCTCGGTCCCTTTGAACTTCTCCGGAACAACGAGCCCTTCAACATGATCCCCGACTCCCATCCAGGCGTTTTCGGGAGGGAGGCCGAAGTGTTCTGCAATCAGCATGAGGCTCGTGATGAACCCGTGACCGAAACGGCTTGCCATAACGAAAAGTATGGGAGAGCGATGAAAAAAAGGTTCGGGTGGGTCTTTTGCGATCAGAACAACCGGAACGAGCTCAGCCAGACCGCGAGCGGGACTGCGATGATGAAGACCAGGGAGATGGAGAGGAATGCCCATTCCCCTCCCTTCAACGGCTTTCGTTCGACGAAGAGATAACTGTCCCGGCCGTACCCCCGGCAGAGCATGGACGTGTATACCCGCTCACCCTGCTCGTAGGACCGGATGAACATCGTGCCAAGCGTATAGCCCAGCTGTCTCAGACGGTACCGGTACGGGAGGTTGTGATCGAAGGCATCGAAGCACCGGGTCTGGAGGGTCTCGTTGATCTTGCGGAACATGTACCCGAAAACAAAGAGATACCGGATCATCATCCCGAGAGCCAGGGCAAATTCCGCGGGCAGTCCCATGCGGGCGGCGCCTTCAAGCATCTCGTGCATCTTGGTTGTTGACGAGAGCAGGATGATAAACGAGATGCAGATGATGAATTTCACGAGCAGGATGAATGCAAACTCTACCGATTGTGCATAAATGGAGATCCCGAAGGGAAGGGAAAAGAGGACCTCGTATTCCGTGTAGTATTTATTTTTTAAAAAGATCTGGAAGAAGATGATGA
>DUHF01000135.1:0-1774 GCA_013331015.1 Methanoregula sp. | reverse complement strand
TCCAGAGGATGCAAAAAAAGACAAAGAAGATCGTCCCAACCGTGTAGATCATCGTTGAGTAGGGTACCGCGACGAGCGCGATGATCGCGGCAAATGCGATGGCGATCTTGACCCGGGCATCGATCCGGTGGATGACGCTGTCCTTATACGCATCCCGTTCGATCTGGAAAAGTTCTTCGATCATGATCCCTTTTTGAATGCGCGGAGGAGGGATTCTTCAGCTTCTGCATAGGTATAGGCCATTGAAACGTCCACACCGTTCTCTTTTAGGGACTTTAAGAGCCGGGGGATGACCGGCACATCGAGCCGTACCGATTTGAGCATATCGGGCTGGATAAAGATCTCATCCACCGTCCCGCTTGCAACTACCCGGCCTTTGTCCATCACGTAGATGAAATCCGCGACTTCGGGAACGAGCCCCACATCATGGGTAGAGAAGATGACCGTCATCCCGTATTTTTTTGAGAGGGAGTTGATGAAGCTGTTGAGATCGGAAACTCCCCGCGGATCGAGTCCTGCGGTGGGTTCATCCAGCACCAGAACCTCCGGTTCCATAGCGATAACCCCGGCAATCGCGACCCGCTTCTTCTCGCCCCCGCTCAGGTGGTGCGGGACCCGGTTTGCGAGGTGCTCGATCCCGACAACGCTGAGCGCTTCATGAACCCGGTGGTGGATGGTCTCTGCATCGAGACCGAGATTGTTGGGGCCGAAGGCCACGTCCTGCTCAACCGTGGGCGAAAAGATCTGGTCATCCGGGTTCTGGAAGACGATTCCCACAAACTTGCGGATCTCCTTGATATTCTGTTTTGTTATGGGTTCGCCCCGTACCAGGATCGAACCGGAGCTGGGTCGGAAGATCCCGTTGAAGTGCTTGAAAAGCGTGCTCTTTCCGGCTCCATTGGAACCGATGACTGCGATGCGTGCGTTGCGGGGGGCGATGAAGTTGATCCGGTCAAGGGCAGTAACCTTGTTGGGATAGACATAGCAGAGGTCGCGGGTCTCGATCAGGTGCATGAGTACAGAAAATAAGGTGAAATGGGGTAAAGGTCTATTGGTTTTTATTTGGACGGTTTGCCTGCGGTCTTTATGCCATAGGCAATCCCGAGAACGACAAGGAATGCAAGGATGGTGCCGGCCACGATTGCCACAATTCCACCGGTTGCACCCATATCATCGCCCATGGCATAGTCCGGCATGGGGGCGGTGTAGGAGAAACGCCCTTCCGTCTCTTCATGAAGTTCTGCATCCTCAGGAGTTGCGCCGGTCAGATCCTTTTGCCCCTGCACAACAAGGGCCGTGCTCTCGAGACCATCCGGGTCACCGGATGCGAGGAAGACTGCTGCTCCCCCGATGGCGAGCGCGATGAGGATTCCGGCAATGATGAAAGTTTTGTTGTCCATCATCGGAATCACGCCCCCGCCGGTGCGGTTACGCCGGTGTCCACGAGATCCGGGCGGGCGGTTGTTATCAGGTACACCGCTGCAACCGTGACAAATCCTTCAATCACTCCGATGATCGCATGGTAGATGCCCATGGCGACAAGCCCTTCCGCCAGGGGGAAGGTGCCGGCAAGGAACATCTCAATTGCACATGCAATCGCCGGGATAAGGCAGGCAAGCCATGCGGCAAAGAATACGGAAACGGGCATATTTCTGGTCATACCCATCAGGCCTTTGAAGGTATAGAACCCGACAAAGCCCCCGATCACGCCCATGTTGATGATATTGGCGCCAAGGGTGGTGATCCCGCCATCCCCGAACAGGACTGCCTGGAC